>JASBVU010000465.1 GCA_029960905.1 Thermoanaerobacterium sp. | reverse complement strand
TTTATACGTTATTGTTGGGTTTGTGTTTTTCAGTATTTATAGAAATTGCTCAATTTATTATTGATTATTTAACAAAGTATCCCAATCATACATGCGATGTTAATGATGTCATATTGAATATTATTGGATTAATATTAGGTTTTATAATTCAAAGAGGAATTAGGAAAGTATCTTTTATGGCAAACTATATTAATAATAATGTTGCAAATAAAATTGAATAATCAGATATGGTTTGCAATTAATCTTATTTCTAAAGGGCAGATATTAATCTGTCCCTTGTTTATTATTGATAAGAAAAATTAAAAAATTTATTAAAAACATTAAGAATTTATTAATAAATGTTAAGTTTTGGTTACATAAAAAGGAATTCAAAAGTTTTTGTAGAAATATGATTTATAGAAAAGAATACAAGAATAAATTTGGTACATTTTAAGTATTGTTAATGTTTTAACTTTATTTTAATAAGGGAGATCGAGATGAAGTATGAAGTCATAAAATATAATACTCATAAACATTTGTTTGATGAAGCATGGAGAAGATGTACAAGAAGAGGACTTAATCAAGATGCAAAACCGTTTATGTTTGTATCAGATCTTTACATTTCTGATGAGAAGAAGTTGCTTATCAAAGCCTTTAGAAAAAGCGTTTATGAAATATCTAAACTTAATGGCGAATTTAAAAATTATACATGTCTATTGACAGACGAAAACGGCGTCGTAATAGACTTGATAGTGTCTAATAAAAGCAGTTTTTCTTACTTAAGTATAGGTGTTCCATTGAAAGAAGAATTTACGGGAATAAATGCAGTATCGATTGTTTTAAATGAAAGAGAAATTGCATTTGTAAAAAAGAATGAACATTATCTTAAGTGCTTTAGGGAGATAGACTGCATTGCTGTACCTGTCTTTGACAATAGTGGTGAATTAATAGGATCAGTAGACATATCATCTGAATACGGACTATCTGATGAATGTGTGTTTACGATGTTTTTGATGGCAAAATATACAGAATACAATTTCATATCGCTTAAAAAAGAGATGATAAAGGAAAAATTGGAAGAAGTAGAGCTAAAGATACTTAAATTAACGGCGGAAGGAAAGACAGATGAAGAGATTGCAAAAATGATTAATAGATCAATAAGCAATGTAAAATACCATAAGAATAAGATTTTTGAAATATTAAACGTGAAAAATGTAAAGGACTGTATATACAAAGCGGCGAAGATGGATTTGATATAATTTCAAATGCAGCTTATTCCACTTTAGTACTTTCGTACTAAAAAAATTAGTACTTTTGGTCAGTTGACGCAATTTTGGAATAAACATATAATGAAATCAAAGATCGACCTCTATATTTATATTTAGATAAAACAATAGGCTCGTATATGAGTAGAAATTATTATGTTCTTTCAGCACCAGGACGTGCTGAAATTATAGGAACTATGTACTCAAGCCAAATACATATTTGGCCATGAAGATAATGTATGCGGTGTATAATTATGATTAAGGGTTGTGGAAGGAAAAAAGTTATGCTTCGAAAAATGGAAAATGGTATTGAATCAGAAAATATAGTTATGACTGAAGATGAACAGCCAACAGAACCATATGAAAAGGATAGATTTGAAAAATTATTGAAATTTATAAAAGAAAATTTTGCTGAGCTAACAAAAGAATTTTCTGAGGAAGAAAAAGAATTATTAAAAATGCATTGGGGTATAGACATGTCTTTAATGACATTTAGCGAGATAGCTAAGACAAAACATATGGATGAAAGCATTTTAAGGTCGAAATTAAAAGACTTGGAAAAGCGCTTTTTTCAGAGTACAAGATGAGTATATTGATCTAAGAGTGAGCGTTACTCGAAACGGCGATGTTTGGAAGAACTGAGGTGAATGGGTTTGGATAAATTTTTCAAATGGTTGTTATCTATCATTTTGGTTGTATTAGTTTTAAATCTTTTGTTTTTGTCGTTTGTCTTTATCATCAATTGGAAATCTCCTTAACAAGACAATTTAGTGGACATACGAATGATAGGAATCAAGTAAATTACTCAAATGTATCAGGCTATGAATATTATGTTCTGTGGAATTAAGATTAATTAGTGTTT
>JASBVU010000464.1 GCA_029960905.1 Thermoanaerobacterium sp. | reverse complement strand
AAGCTAAGTGAATCAGGCATACCTAACGATATAAGCCAAGAAATCGTAGAAAAATTAGGAGACAATGAAAATGCCATGGCAAACTTGCTGGTAGAAGAAGTAAAAGAAAATGAGATAAAATCGGCTTTATACACAGGTTTAGCATATTTAGTAGGACTTGTATTTCCTGTCATTCCATACTTCTTCATCACTTCATCTTCGATATTTGCATTGGTTTTCTCTGTGATTTTTGCCGCTATAGCGCTTTCTATAGTAGGTGCAGTAGTCTCAATAGCGTCTGAAAGCCTATCCATAAAAAATAAAATGGTTGAAATGGTATTGTCCGGTTTAGGAGCGGCGGCGTTGTCGTACTTATTCGGAACTTTTGTGCAGTTTGTATTCGGCATTAATGCATAGTCATTAATGCCTTTTTACCTTTTTTAAATAAAATGATACAAAAACAGTATATGCGTAATCGTAAATGACAAACGATATCTGCAATAAAGCGAAGACCGCCACAGTGGAATAAGAGCCTATAAATATATTGGCAGCAAAAACAATTTTAAACACAATATAAATGATAGATAATGATAGATTGAATACAATAAGCTTTAAAGCGTATTCCAAAAATCTATTTAATGACAATCTCTCTATGTATGACTTTACAATACCGTAAAATCCAAAAAAGCACGCATAATAGGAAGCCATCAACTTGTTTGGTATCAATATAAATGCCAACAATGATGTAGCAATATAAAACACTGTTGCCACATTAGCATTTGCTTCTATGACCATTATCGATGCAGAAAATGACGATAAAACCAGCAAAAAAAGTCTACTTGTAGGCATTGTTGCAGAAACAAAAAGCAAAATCACATTTATAGCAGCAAGCATGCCTCCCAAAGAAAGCGACCTCTCTCTTGACATAAAATCAACTCCCTAAAAACATCTAAACATGTCTCCGCCCATACACTCGCAACACGTATCACAAGCCCATATAGCAAAAAGAGTCTGGCAGCAATCATCGTTCATTGTCCTTCTGTACACATCACCTTGGTAAACGCCTCTTTGCATTTCCATGTTGTTTAATGCTTCACGGTACTCGATGTTGCCAGGATCCATATTGACAGCCGTCCTAAAACAGTTATACGCCTCACCAAATCTCCCTCTTCTATAGTTTACATGGCCGTAGAGGTAATACCACTGTGCGCTTCTCTCAGTCATCCGATTTAAAATGGCTTCCGCAGCATATAAGTCATTTCTGTTAAGGGCATTTATGACTTCATAGTACATAGAGTTACTATCGCTGTATGAACCATCGCCACTGCTATAAGCCCTATCATTAGTATAATCGCTTCTAAAAGCTTCTCCTTCCATTATGGCCTTGTATGCATCGTTAATCTCCCTCAGTTTTTCCTCCGCCAAATCTTTAAGCGGATTGTCGGCATACTGGTCAGGATGATATTTTTTCACCAACTCCCTGTATGCTTTTTTAACTTCCTCAAGTGATGCTCCTTCTTTAAGTCCTAAGACTTCGTACGGATTTTGCATGATTTATCTCCTTCCATAATCCTCATAAATTCCATGTAAAGCCCAACTCTAAAAATATTATCAATTATTCCTACATTTTTTTTGAACTTCAGCTGTTCATACAATTTAACTATCGTAAAAAGCGTAAAAGTCAAATTAAATTTTGTCCACTCCTTGATCTCCTTCAATGTATGTTCCATTTCATCATTGCCTGTTTGTTTGTAAGAAAGATTGTACTGGTATATGAACGGATTGTAACTGCCATTTTTTAAATCTTCCTTTAAATCATCGTACGCATCTAAAATATATATATATCTTCCAAGATGATACGCAATTTCTCCAACTTTACTGTAATCTTCATCGTCAATTTTTAGATCCTCTTTTAGAAACACTTCTTTCATGACATTGGCAAATGGCTCAGAAGCCACATCAACAGATGAACATCTTGTTTCCTCTAAATTTTTTAAGACTTCTAAATACTCTTTTATTTTTTTTGCCTTTTTAGAGTATAACTTATAAGACTTTCTAAATTTTGTCTTGAAAAAAAACTCTAATAAAGATGCATTTAAAGTTTTATCATCTTGCTTGTCATCCAAAAATT
>JASBVU010000007.1 GCA_029960905.1 Thermoanaerobacterium sp. | reverse complement strand
TCTTGCAAATGAATTTGCCAACATGATTACAACTCAGAGAGGTTTTGAAGCAAATGCGAAGGTCATAACTACGTCTGATGAAATATTACAAGATTTGGTGAATTTAAAAAGGTAGTTTGACTTACTTTTAATATGTTAAGAGGGATTGCTAAGTGATAAGTGTTACAAAACTAAATGGAGATGAATTTATCGTCAATGCCGATATGATAGAATTTATTGAGGAGACGCCGGACACTGTTATCAGCTTGATTAGTGGTAAAAAAGTCGTTGTGAAGGAAAAAAAAGATGATATTATAAGAAAAGTCATAGAGTATAAACGCAAAATTATGTTAAGTTAAATTTTTGCGTTCAGGAGAGGCTTAAAATTATTTCTTAAATATTGTAGTAGAGGTGTTGTCATGAAAAATAACATCATAATAATAATTTTATTAGTAGTTATCATAGCTTTTGGAAGTGCATTTTTCTTTTTTAATTACAACTCAAAACCAGCTAAAATTGTCTACTATAATTATTCTCCTGGCAATGAGTTTATTACAAACTTAAAAGGAGATGATAAGTTTATTAAAGCTGGCATTGAGCTGGAAGTTACTGATAAAAATGTCTTAAACGAGTTAACAGAGCAAAACCCGAAAATAAGAGATGCAATAATTCAAATTTTGAGAAATGAAACTGCTCAAGATTTAGAAGGTTCTGAAGGACAAGCTAAACTACAGAATCAGATAAAAAGTCAAATCAATAAAATATTAGGTGCTGACAAGATAACGAATGTTTACTTTGATGATTTCATCGTTCAATAAGGGAGGAGAGTTCCAATGGCTGACATACTGTCACAAAGTGAAATCGATGAATTATTAAAAGCAATGAATTCAGGAGAATTTGATGTAAAAGAGATAGAAGAAAGTCAGCAAGAAGCAAAAATTAAACCATATGACTTTCGTAGACCCAACAAATTTTCAAAAGAACAATTAAGAACTCTCCAAATGATATTTGAAAATATGTCTAGAAGTTTTACGACGTTTTTATCTGGATATTTAAGGACGCTGGTGCAGGTGTCAATAGTGTCTGTTGAACAAATAGCGTATTATGAGTTTAGCAATTCATTGACAAATCCAGTATTTATAGCCGTAATTGATGCAAAGCCGTTAGAAGGGCCCATTATACTTGAGTATAATAATAATACAACATTTACAATAATAGATAAAATATTGGGAGGTATCGGCGCAGCCGAGACTGTGCAAAGAGATTATACTGAAATTGAGATGGGGCTTTTAGCCAGAATAACGACACAATTATTGCCATTAATAAAAGATGCATGGAGCAATGTCACAGAGCTCAATCCAGAGATCACGAGAATAGAGACAAATTCTCAATTTACGCAAGTAATTTCACCTAACGAAACTGTGGCATTGTGCACAATGTCATTGAAGATAAATGATAATGAAGGGTTGATAAATTTTTGTTTGCCACACATAACTATTGTTCCTATACTGCCATTGCTTACTACGAAAACATGGTTCTCTAATGCAGAAAAGCAGACGTGTGACATAGGAATAATTAAAGATAAGATATCTAATACATATGTTCCTTTAAAAGTTGTCATAGGCACATCAAAGATAACAGTTAGAGATTTGTTAAGCTTTGATAAAGGTGATGTAATTGAAATAAATAAACGATACAAGGATCCGATTGAAGTGAAGATAAACGATGAAACAAAATTTTTAGGTGTTCCGGGAATTAGAAACAAGAAATACTGCGTTCAAATAACTGAGATTTGCAGCGAAGGAGATGATGCTGATGAGTGATATTTTATCACAAGATGAAATTAATGCATTATTAAGTGGTATGGCCAGTGCAGAAAATAGCGAGAGTGATGTAGTGCTGACTGAAGAAGAACAAGATGTTTTAGGTGAGATAGGAAATATTAGCTTTGGAACATCCGCAACGACTTTGTTTACACTTCTCAGAAACAAGGTGACTATAACAACGCCAAAAGTCAGCATTGTTAATTGGGAAAGCTTAAAAAAAGAATTTAATATACCATACGTGGCTGTTGAAGTAGAGTATACAGAAGGCATTAAAGGTAATAATCTTTTAATTTTAAAAGAGCAGGATGTGCTTCGTATTACTGATTTAATGATGGGTGGCGATGGGAATATCACTGAAGGCGAGATAACAGACCTTCATTTGAGTGCGATTGGAGAAGCAATGAACCAGATGATTGGTTCTGCATCGACTTCGCTGTCTACACTTATCGGCGAAAGTATAAATATTTCACCGCCTAAAGCGTTTATCGTAGATTTTAACAAAGGATTGCCGGAAAACATTTCTTTTCCTGAAGGAGATATAGTCAAGGTTGCATTTAAGATGGTGGTTGGCGACATAATTGATAGTGAAATTATGCAATTAATTCCTATTTCATTTGCCAAAAAACTTGTTGAGCAGGTAATGTCAAAAAATGTGGAAAATTCTCCAAAGGGTTCTTTTCAAGATGTTAATGATGATGATATAATAAATACTGGTACTGCAGGAATAAAGAATGATTTCAATGAAAAAATTAGACAGACAGAGCAGATGAGCCAGCCAAAAAACAGAAAAGTCGATGTAAAGCCGGTTGTTTTTAAAGAGCTTGATGTTGAAGAACAGACGGTTTCAGAAAAAGAGAATATAAATCTTATAATGGATATTCCCCTAACTGTTACAGTTGAGTTGGGACGTACAAGAAAATTAATAAAAGATATATTAGAGCTTAATGAAGGCTCTATAATTGAACTTGACAAATTAGCTGGTGAACCTGTAGATATATTGGTTAATGGGAAGTTTATTGCTAAAGGTGAAGTAGTAGTAATAGATGAGAACTTCGGTGTTAGAATACTTGATATTGTAAAACAAAGCAAAAGAATAAATTCATTATAATACGAGGAGGATTTGGTCATGAGCAAAATAATGATTGTAGATGATGCAGCTTTTATGAGGATGATGATAAAAGATATAATAACTAAAAACAATCTGGGTACTGTAATTGAAGCAGAAGATGGTTCTGTAGCTGTAGAAAAGTACATCCAAGAGAAACCTGATTTGGTGCTGATGGATATTACAATGCCAGAAATGGATGGTATTCAAGCTGTAAAACAGATAGTCAAAAAGGATCCAAATGCAAAAGTAGTCATGTGTTCAGCTATGGGGCAACAAGCAATGGTTATAGAAGCAATACAGGCAGGTGCAAAAGACTTTATAGTAAAGCCTTTTCAGCCAGATAGAGTAATAGAAGCTGTCAAGAAAATGTTGAAATGAGGAATTTTGAATGTCCAGCAATAACCTGGCTCTTGAAGCGATTTCTTTTCTTTTGATATTTATTTTAGTTGTATTTTTAGCTTACTATGTTACTTTGTTTTTGAATAAGAAAGCATTTAATGTGTATAAAGGAGAAAATTTTGATATTGTTGACCATTTGACATTAGGCAAGGATAAAAATCTATATATAATCAAAGTTTGCAATGAATACATGCTTTTTAGCGTTACAAACGATTCGATTGTTTACATTAAAACTTTGAAAGAGAATGACATCAAAATCAAAGACAAAAGTTTCAGCTTTAAGCAAAGTTTAAATATTTCATTGAACAATTTGAAGAAATTGTCAATTAAAAATCTAGGTGATAATGAACATGATAAAGATAAAAAAAATTAGTTGGTTCGTGCTTGCATTGCCGATTTTATTGACACAAAATGTATATGCGGCTCCAAATACCGCTTCATCGTTAATAACAATCAATGCTCCATCGACTTCTAATGAAGTTGCATCAAGCATTCAAATAGTTCTTCTTTTGACTGTATTGACATTAGCACCATCAATACTTATAATGATGACTTCTTTTACGAGGATAATTGTTGTTTTGTCGTTTTTAAGAAATGCATTAGGTTTGCAGCAAATGCCTCCAAATCAGGTTTTAATTGGATTGGCATTGTTCTTGACGTTTTTTATAATGGCGCCAGTTGGTACACAAATAAATAAGGATTCTATTCAGCCATATATGCAAGGAAAAATAACACCTCAAGAAGCATATGTTAAGGCGAGAGATCCATTAAAGAGCTTTATGCTTAAGCAGACGAGGAAAAATGACTTGAATTTGTTTATCAGTTTATCAAAGTTGAAAGTAAAAAGTGTAAATGATGTTCCATTGAGAGTTGTCATTCCATCATTTATAATAAGTGAACTAAAAACAGCGTTTGAAATTGGATTTATTATATACATACCGTTTTTAATTATAGACATGGTTGTTGCCAGTGTATTGATGTCGATGGGTATGTTCATGTTGCCACCTGTACTTATATCCTTGCCATTTAAACTCTTGCTTTTCATACTTGTAGATGGATGGAATATTTTGGCCAAGTCTTTAGTAATTGGTTTTAGATAAGGGGGGTAATGATGGATCCAGGAGTAGTTCTTGACATAGGAAGGGAAGCATTAATGGTAACCATGATGGTTTCTGCACCACTTTTAATTATATCATTGCTTGTGGGACTAATAATAAGCATTTTTCAAGCAACAACACAAATTCAAGAACAGACGTTGACATTTGTGCCGAAAATTTTAGCAATATTTGCATCTATTATATTATTTGGTCCATGGATGTTGACAGTATTGATTAATTACACTCAAAAATTAATATTAAATATTAATAGCTTTATTAGGTAGATAATATGGAGTTAAGTTATTATATTTTAAATAATGTGCAGTACTTTTTAATAGTATTCGTCAGAATGCTGGGAATTTTTATATTGACGCCGCTTTTTGGCACAAAGACGCTGCCTTCCGTATTTAAAATAGGTCTTGCGTTTTTTACATCAATAATGATATTTGAATTAGTAAATGTTAAGATCGATGCTAATAATTTATATCAGTACGTTGAAGTTGTTTTTAATGAATTTTTGATTGGATTGATGATTGGTTTGTCTTCTATGATTTCGTTTAGTGCTATATATTTGGCTGGACAAATAATAGATTACCAATTAGGTTTTAGTATAGTCAATGTCTTGGCTGCTGGTGAAGAAACACAGGTGCCTTTAATTGGAAATTTTGTATATATACTTACATTGCTATTGTTCTTACTTATAGATGGACATCACAAACTTTTCCAATTGCTTTTTCAAAGTTATAGCATGATACCTGTAGGAACACCGTTTTTACATTTAGAAAGTATTAATACGATTATTACAAAAATTGTATCAGATATGTTTGTTTTAGGATTTAGAATCAGCGCACCAATAGTTGTGTCAACTTTGCTTACTGATATAACTTTAAGCATAATATCAAGAACGATACCGCAACTTAATGTTTTTATGATTGGAATGCCAGTAAAAATATTTGTAGGTATTTTTACACTTTTTATTATGCTGCCAATGTATTTAGCGATTATTGATGTCTTGTTTAATGGAATGTACTCTGATATATTTGCGCTTTTTAAATCGATTGTAAAAGGATGACAGAAATTGAAGCTACAACTTTTCGCAGGTGAAAAGACAGAACCAGCAACACCTAAAAGAAGACAAGATGCTAGAAAAAAAGGACAAGTATTTCAAAGTAGAGAGGTTACTTCAGCCCTTGTGACAATAGCTGGATTTATTGTTATATATTTTACAGTGCAAAATAGCATCGCCGAAATCATGAATTTAGTCAAGTTCCTTTTTTTAAATTATGGCGGCGCCAGTGATAGTACATTTACTATTAACGGTATATACAAGTTGTTTGAAATGGTGTTCTCTGTCTTTATAAAATTAATTTTGCCAACTATTGCAACAGTATTTATAATAGCTCTTGTTTCGACTTATGCTCAAGTTGGGTTTGTATTTACTTTAGAAACTTTAAATTTTAAGTTAGAAAGATTAAATCCTTTAGATGGACTAAAAAGGATGTTTTCTAAAAGAAGTTTATTAGAACTTGTAAAATCAATCATTAAGATTGGTATATTGGCATACGTCATGTATTCATTTTTGATAGGTCAATATAAAGGTATTCCACAGCTTCTAGATATGTCTGTGCAAGATCTTATTAAATACAATTTAAACATATTTGGCGGCATATTGTTGAGAATCTCTATAGTATTGATAGTTTTAGGGGTAATAGATTACGTATATCAGTGGAGAGAATATGAATCAAACCTTAGAATGAGCAAAGAAGACATTAAAGAAGAGTTTAAAGAGACTGAAGGCAATCCTCAAATAAAATCAGAGATTAAAAAGAAACAAAGGCAGATTTCTATGAGAAGGATGATGCAAAACATAAAAAAAGCCGATGTTGTCATAACAAACCCTACACACATTGCAGTAGCTTTAATGTATGATAGCGAAATTAGTGATGCCCCTGTTGTTGTAGCAAAAGGACAAGATTATATAGCTCAGAAAATAAAGGAAGAAGCAATTAAATATTCGATTGCGATTGTTGAGAATAAACCATTGGCTCAATCTTTGTATAAAACGACGGAAATCGGTGACAGTATTCCACCAGAATTGTATAAGGCAGTTGCAGAGGTTTTGGCTTATGTATATAGTTTAAGGGGAGAATAGGAGGGATATATTGAAATTTTCAGATTTAATTGCAGCAATATTTGTCGTAGGAATTGTTTTAATAATAATCATTCCTGTTCCATCTATACTGTTAGACTTTTTGCTTATCTTAAATATATCGCTATCTATTATAATACTACTTACGACAATGTATGTTAAAGATGCCATGGATTTTTCTGTTTTTCCATCAATATTGCTTATAACGACTTTGATGAGATTATCCCTTAACATTTCTTCTACCCGTTTGATTTTGACATCTGGATTTGCCGGAAATGTGATTCATGCTTTTGGAAGCTTTGTCATTGGAAATAACCCTATAGTGGGATTGATAGTATTTATTATCATTGCAATTGTTCAATTCATTGTCATAACAAAAGGCGCTGAAAGAGTGTCAGAAGTTTCTGCAAGGTTTACGCTTGATGCAATGCCAGGCAAACAAATGTCAATTGATGCGGATTTAAATGCTGGAATAATAAACGATAAAGAAGCGAAAGAAAGAAGAAAAAAAATTCAGGAAGAAGCAAAGTTTTTTGGTTCAATGGATGGTGCAAGTAAGTTTGTAAAAGGCGATGCCATCGTTGGAATCATAATCATGATAATAAATATAATTGCTGGTTTAATTATTGGAATGACAATTAAAGGAATGGATATAAACCAAGCCATAAATACTTATACAATTTTGACTGTTGGCGATGGATTGGTAAGTCAGATTCCAGCACTTTTGATATCAACAGCAACTGGTATCATAGTTACAAGGACTGCTTCAGAGACCAATATGGGCAACGATGTGATAATGCAACTTATAAAAGAGCCAAGGGTTTTACAAATGACTGGTGTTCTGCTTATGCTGATGGCATTTGTTCCTATGCTTCCTGCCATCCCATTGCTTATAATAGGTTCGCTATTCACATATTTAGGATTTGCAAATAGAAAGAGGAACTCTGCAAATGAAGAAATTAAGAAAGATGACTTAAAAGAATTGGAAGAAATCAGGGACCCCAAAAGAGCTTACGACTTATTGCAGGTGGATCCAATTGAGCTGGAATTTGGATATGAATTGATACCAATTGCCAGCAGTGAATTATTAGACAGGATCGTAATGATCAGAAGGCAAATTGCTTTAGATTTAGGTTTAGTCGTCCCTATGGTAAGGTTGAGAGACAATATTCAGCTTAAACCAAATGAATACATAATCAAAATAAGAGGTAATGAGGTAGGGAGAGGTAATGTATATGTAAATAAATATTTGTGTATGCAAGTTGGTGAAATAAACAGCGATATAAAAGGTATCAGTACGAGAGAACCAGCTTTTGGATTGCCTGCATTGTGGATTGATGATAGTGAAAAGCAAAAAGCGGAAATGTTAGGGTGTACAGTAGTCGATGTTCCATCTGTTATTTCTACTCACCTTACAAGTATTATAAAGAAGCACTCAGATGAACTTTTAGGGAGGCAGGAAGTCAAAGAGCTTTTAGATAACATAAAGCTGTCAAATCCAGCCTTGGTTGATGAAATTGTGCCAAAATTATTGAGTTTAGGTGACATTGAGAAAGTTTTGTGCAACTTATTAAGAGAAGAAATATCAATTCGAGATATGGTAACTATTTTAGAAGCATTAGCTGATTATGCACCAACTACAAAAGACACTGATGTTTTAACGGAGTATGTAAGACAATCATTAAAAAGAGCTATAACAAACAAGTATGCGAAGGACGGAAAACTTCAAGTTATAACATTAGATCCGGAAATTGAAAGATCAATACAAAATGCTATAAATCAAACTGAACATGGTTCGTATTTGGCTCTTCCGCCTGATTCAATGCAAAAAATACTTAAATCTATACACAATATCATAAAAAAAATTACGCTTAAGGGTGAGCAGCCAGTTATACTTACAGCGCCAATTATACGATTTTATTTGCGGAAGTTAATTGAGCAAATTTCAAAAGATATAGTCGTTTTATCGTACAATGAGCTTTTACCTAATGTAGAAGTATTTTCTGTAGGGACGGTGAAATTAAGTGAAGGTTAAGCGGTACATTGCAGATAATTATCAAGATGCTTTAAAACTGATTAAAGCTGAAATGGGCAGCGATGCGATAATATTACAACAGAGTAGCTATAAAGAAAGGGGATTTAGGGGTCTATTTAAAAAGAAGAAAGTTGAAGTTATAGCAGCAGTAGAAGAAAATAAAATCGATGAAAGAAATTTGTTTATCAAAGATTTGTATGAAATTAAATCTCTCTTAAGAGAGTTTAAACATAGTGAAACAAAAGATGAAGGTAAAAAAGATTTAATCGAGGAGCTTGTTTCAAGAGGCGTTGATGATAAATTGTCAAAGATTTTAACTGAAGGCATAAGTGAGATTTCAGATGACAATTTAGAGATTCTGCAAAAAAGAATTGTAAATTTTATTGGGACTCCCAAAAAAATAACCAGCTTAAATGAAAAGAAACGTGCTGTTTTCATTGGACCTACAGGTGTTGGTAAAACGACCACGATTGCTAAGATAGCTTCTAACCTAATTTTGAGGGAAAAGAAAAAAGTATTGCTAATAACCGCTGATATATTTAGAATTGCTGGTGCAGAACAATTAAAAATTTACGGAGAAATTTTAGGCGTACCTGTAATGGTAGTTAACAATATTTTCGATTTAAATCGGTTAGAAGGTGAAATAAGCAAGTACGATGTGGTTTTGATTGATACTGCAGGAAGAAGCCATACTGATTCTAAAAAGATGCAGGAACTAAAAACTTTTTTGCAATACGGTACCTATGATGAAATATATCTTTGCCTAAGTGCAGCTACAAAAAATAGCGATATTAAAAAAATTATAAAATCGTACGACTTTATAGATGAGTACAATCTGCTTTTTACTAAGCTAGATGAGACAGATAATTACAGTGTTATTTTAAATTCAATATACTATTCCAAAAAATCTGTATCATACGTAACAAATGGTCAGATGGTACCTGATGATATTAGTTTAGCTGATAGCAAGATGATTGCACAAAATATTTTAAAGGGGAATTAACATGGATCAGGCGGAGAGGCTTAGGTATCTATTTCAACAAAGCAATGCAAAAAAATGCAGAGTTATAACTGTCACAGGTGGAAAAGGTGGGACCGGCAAAACATGCATTTCTGTTAATTTATCTATAGCTCTAAAGAAGCTTGGCTATAAAGTTTTGATCGTTGATGCTGATATAGGGTTTTCAAATGCAGAGATAGAGTTAGGTGTTGTGTCTAATCATACGTTGTACGACGTACTATATGGGAATAAAAGGATTATTGATGTCATAAACGATGGACCTGTTGGAGTGAAATTTATTTCAACAGGAGGAAATTTTGATCTTGTCAATGGTGATATAGATTTAAATGTATTTTTTAACAACATTAAGATATTGGATAATTACTTTGATTATATAATTGTTGATACTGGAGCTGGAGTTAATAAGACTGTAAAGAGCTTTATAGATATGTCAGATGATGTGATAATCGTAACTACACCAGAGCCAACTGCTATAATGGATGCGTACATACTTATTAAAACAATTAATGACTTAAGTGATAAAAATTTGTATTTGATAGTTAATAAAGTTACTAACCAGAGGGAATATGTTTCTGTATATGAAAGGTTAAATAATGCACTTATTAACTTTTTGGGTGCTTCAATAATTGATCTTGGTTTCATACATGAAGATGCGAAAATAAGTGAATGCATAAAATTGCAAATTCCTATTGTGCTAAAGTATCAGTCTAGTAAGCCTTCGAAAGATATTACGAGAATTGCAGAAGTCCTTACAAATTATAAAACGGATAAAAAGAAAGAAGGGCTTCTCGGAATATTTAGAAAATTGTTTGTAAATGATGGAGGCATTAACAATGGTTAACATAAAGCCAGGGCAAAAGATTGAAATAAGTATTGGCAAAAGCAACAATAAATATGTATCAAAAGTTGACGATATATCTGCTGACGGTACATTACTTATAGAAACGCCAATACATAATGGACACTTTGTCCCAATAAGAATTGGTGCAAAGCTTAATGTTATCTTTTTTAGCAAGGATGGATTATTTACTTTTGATGGGATAGTCATAAATAGGTTTTTGGGCAATTTATCCTTTATACAATTAAAAAGAGTGACTGATATAGAGAAACTGCAAAGAAGACAATTTTTTAGGTTAGAAAAAATAATAGAATTTAAGTATAAGCTGCATGAGGACGATGAAGTTTTTGAGAAAGGCGTTATAAAAGATATAAGTGGTGGTGGCTTTAGGGCAAAGGTCAAGAAAAAAATAGACGTAGAAACAGAAATAATTTGCTATGTTAAGTTAAGTGATGAAATTGATGAATTAATCCAGAAATGTAAAGTGGTAAGATGTAATTATTTTGATGACGGATATGAAATAGCTGTTCAATATGTCGATATGCAAGATAGAATAAGGGAAAAGATAATATCATTTATCTTTAAAGAGCAAAGAAGATTAAAAAGGCAGCAGGTAAATTTTTGAATGTGAAAAGGAGGAAAACAAAATGGATACAAATCAATATTTAGAAATATTTTTAGAAGAATCTGAGGAGCACATTGAAAACTTAAACGAAAATCTTCTTCAACTTGAAAAAAATCCTGAAGATTCACATATTGTAGACGAAATATTTAGATCTGCCCATACACTAAAAGGGATGGCAGCAACAATGGGTTTTGAAAACATGACGAAATTGACACATAAGATGGAAGATGTTTTTCAAGAAATTAGAAATAACTCTTTAAAAGTTTCCAGCAATCTAATGGACGTATTATTTAAATGCATGGATGCTTTAAGTTCCATGATCGGAAAGATATCTCAGAGTGGCAACGATGCGTATGATATTGAAAATCTAATCAGATTGTTAGAAAATAGCAATTCGAATGAAGAAATTGCTGTGACCAATAATAGTGAAGAATCCAAAGTTTATGTAAACAAGCAAGTAAATTTGTACGAGAGGGATATAATTGAAAAGGCAGCATCTCAAGGTTATAAAACTTATAGCATTGAAGTGATTATTGACAAGAATTGTGTGATGAAGTCAGCAAGAGCTTTTATCGTATTTAATACATTAGATAATTTAGGAGACATAATAGACTCTACACCTTCAGTAGAGGATATAGAGGATGAGAAATTCGATGATAGATTTACTGTTCATTTGATAAGCAAACAAGACAAAGATGTTATAAAAGCAAAGTTAACTGCAATATCAGAGATAAATGAAATAAATATCGAAGAAATATTGTATTCCAAAGAAATAAAAGACAGTAAAAATTTCGAAAATGCGGCTAATATCAATAACGATGATCAGATAAAGCATAATAAAACAAATAAAAGCGTCAGAGTAGATATTGAAAGATTAGACAATTTGATGAATTTAGTAAGCGAATTGATTATAATTAAAACACGATTAGAAGGGTTAGAATCAAACGAAAAGAATCCTGACACTATTGCAACGATTGAGTATTTAGAGAGAATAACTACAAATCTTCACGATGCTGTGATGAAAGTAAGAATGGTGCCGGTGGAAAGAGTTTTCAACCGTTTTCCTAGAATGGTAAGGGATTTATCTCGAGAGTTGAATAAAAAAATCACATTAAATATGTTTGGACAGGATACTGAAGTTGACAGGACTGTAATAGATGAAATAGGTGATCCCTTAGTACATTTAATAAGAAATTCTATAGATCATGGTATAGAAACACCTGAATTAAGAATGAGAAAGGGTAAACCAGAGACTGGCACTATAAATCTTAAGGCGTATCATGAAGGGAATAATGTAATTATTGAAGTCAGTGACGATGGCTCTGGTATTAACTTTGAAAAGGTGAAAAACAAAGCGTATGAAAAGGGCATGTTATCTGATGAGGAAGTCAATGAATTGTCAAATGAAAAATTAGTTAAATTGCTTTTTGAACCGGGATTTAGCACTTCTGATAAAATATCTGATATATCAGGTAGAGGAGTAGGGCTTGACGTAGTTAAAAACAAAATAGAATCTTTAAATGGATCTATAGAGGTTAAAACAGAAGTAGATAAAGGTACAAAATTTGTAATAAAATTGCCGTTGACATTAGCAATAATTCAAGCTTTGTTAGTAATGGTTGGAAATGAAAAGTACGCTTTTCCATTAAATTCAATATCGGAAATTGTAAACAAAAATAAGAGCGAAGTGCATTTAGTACAGGGTAAGGAAGTTGTCATGTACAGAGGAAAAGTAATTCCATTGATAAGATTGCACAATGTTTTAGATGTTGAATCAAATGAAGACAATGATGAGTTTATATGCGTAATCATAAAAAAAGGTGATAACCTAGCTGCATGTAGTGTTGATGAGCTTATAGGACAGCAGGAAATAGTCATAAAACCATTAGGCAAATATTTAAGCAATGTGAAAGTAATTGCCGGTGCAACTATACTTGGCGATGGACAAGTAGCTTTAATTATAGATTCTAATAATTTATTTTAAAAAAGGAGGCGTTATGCATGAGCATGTTTGTCGTGACTAAATTGGGCAGTGAAGAATACGGAATAGAAATAGATAAAGTACAGTCTATTGAAAAAATTACTAAGATAACAAGAGTTCCAAAAGCGCCTTCATTTGTAAAAGGTGTTATAAATTTGAGAGGCGAGATAATTCCTGTCATTTCAATTAGAATGTTGTTGAAACTAGACGAAGTCGATTTTGACGACGATACAAGAATAGTCATCATAAAAAATAACGATATTGTCATCGGTATTATTGTAGATAATGCTAATGAAGTTGTCGAAATAAATGATGAAAGCGTAGATTCAATAGATGTTAATAGCAATTTATACAAGAAAGAAAGTTTTATTGGGAGAATAGGAAAAGTAGAAAACAGGATATTGATGCTTTTTGATATAGACAAATTGACTACTCAGCAGGAAGTGAAGATATGAATATAAATAAGATAAATGAGACATACATTGATGTTCTTAAAGAACTTGGAAATATAGGTTCAGGAAATGCCATAACAGCTTTAGCATCCATGATAGGCAAAAAAATAGACATGAAAATTCCTACTGTACGATTGATGGAATTTAACGAAGTACAGGATATATTTGGACTTGCTGACACTATTATTGTAGGAATATATTTTGATCTTGAAGGAAGCGTAAATTGCAATATTCTGTTTTCTTTAGATATTGAAAGTGCTTCTTACTTAATCCAATATTTGATGGGAGTTAATGTTGGTGATGAATTTACGGAAATCGAAAAATCAGCATTAGAAGAAATTGGCAATATTATGGCAGGAAGCTATGTATCTTCATTGTCTACATTGACAAATTTGGACATGAAGATATCACCTCCAGCAATTAGCATTGATATGGCAGGTGCTATATTAAGTGTGCCGGCAATTAAATTTAGCGAATTATCAGACAAAATTCTGTTTATTGAGACAGAGTTTTTTGAAGGCAATAAATTAATAAAAGGTGATTTCTTTCTTATACCTGATATAGAATCATTTGATAAAATACTTAACGCACTTGGAGTTGAATTAGATGGATAATTTTACATTTAGAGTAGGAATGGCCGATGCAAGAGTTGCCAAGTGTCCAAGCAAATTGGTTACAGTCGGCCTCGGATCATGTGTGGGTGTTGTCCTGTACGATAAGATGAGTAAAATATCTGGACTTGTTCACATTATGTTGCCGTATAGCAATCAAAGTAAAAATAATTCAAATAAACTTAAATTTGCTGATACAGGTATCACAGCATTGATAGAAATGATGCTGGATTTAGGTGCTGATAGGAAATACATAATAAGCAAAATAGCAGGTGGCGCTCAAATGTTTGCGACAAAAGCAAACTTAGATATCATGAATATAGGTGCCCGCAATGTAATTGCTACCAAAGAAGTTTTATCATCTTTAAACATACCATTGGTATCGGAAGATACAGGTGGTAATTATGGCCGTACAATTGAATTTGATTGTGAAAGTGGCAAGCTATTAATTAAAACAATCGGGCATGGTGTAAAATTTATTTAGGGTAGGAAAGGAATGTTTAAAAATGTCTCTACTCGAACAAGACTTATGGGATAAATATGAAAAGCAAAAAGACGGAAGTTCTAAGGAAGACATAATCATCAAATATATGCCACTTGTTAAGCATATAGTCAAAAGAATTTGTTTGTCAGAATTAAGCAAAGAAGATACTGATGATCTTATAAGCCAAGGAATGATTGGTCTAATCGATGCAGTTAATAAATATGATATGTCGAAAGGTGTAAAGTTTGAAACATATGCGTCGATAAGAATAAAGGGAGAGATAATTGATTATTTAAGAAAAAAAGACTGGATTCCAAGAAGTCTGAAAAAAAGATATAAAAGCATTGAAAAAACAATTGAACAATTAGAACAGGAATACAAAAGAGAGCCTACTATCGAAGAAATTATGGAAGCAACAAAGTTATCAAAAAATGACGTTTTAAAGACTTTAAGTTATATGAATGCAGGTTACATAAGTTCCTTAGATGAAGTTATTGAAAACAATTTAAAGATTACTTCAATTACAGATAATGAAGTTACAAATCCTGAAAATGATGTAATGATGTTTGACTTGAAGCAGAATATTTCTAAGGCTATTGATACGCTACAAGAGAAAGAAAGATTGATTATTTCGCTGTATTACTATGAAGATTTGAATTATAAGGAGATCAGCAAGATAATGGGATTGACGGAATCTCGAATATCACAAATTCATTCAAAAGCCATAAAAAAATTAAAAGAAAAACTAAGTGACTTGCTATGATTAATAAAAATTTGGGGGCATTTATATGTGTGATTTAAAATATTCTTGTAGATTGGAAATATCATCGGACGAAATGTCAGCGTTTTTAATAGTTGAAAATATTTCAAATGATGGTATTACTTTGAATAAAGATAATATTTACGATTTATTAAGATCTCATAATATAGTTTTTGGAATAATTGATAATGCCATCGATAAAATTTGCAAGTCCCCCAATGTTAACGAACGTTATTTGATTGCACAAGGCAAAAAACCTATAAATGGGAAAGACGGACGTGTTGAGTATTTAATCGATTTTGAGAGCAATGCTGAACCAAAAGTTCTTGATGATGGAAGAGTAGACTATAAAGAACTACAAATATTTAAGAGTGTGAAAAAGGACGAAATCATAGCTAGAAAA
>JASBVU010000006.1 GCA_029960905.1 Thermoanaerobacterium sp. | reverse complement strand
TACTTAAGAGACCTATGCCCTAATCCAATGGCAACTTCATTTAAGTTTAACATTCCAACAGCGAAAAATGCACAGACACAAAGGTGTTCGCCGTAAAATGCAATTCCGATCTTGCCACCTATATTAAGTCCCATAGCTTTATCTTTTAACTGCATTATTGCTTCATGCGTTGCACCTGCAACAGCACCTTCACCCACATGGTTGTCCTCCACAACACCTTCTCTTTTTGCCGCTACAACTGCCCTTTCTATTATTTTTGAAATTGAATTAATGTATTCGCCGCCATAATCTACAGCTGCTACCTTGATACCCTCTTTTCCATACTTCTCCTTTAATGCAGCTTCATCCTCTCTCCTTGACATCGCCATCCTTATGGCTACTCTCGCAACATCTATGCTTCTTATTTCTTTCATACTCAATAGCCCTCTTTAAAGGGCACCTCCTTCATCATTTAAAATGCTTTTAGTATTATTTCGTATACAATAGGTATAAATATTGACGGAAGCAGATTTCCAATCTTTATCTTCGTCAAATTCAGCATATTTAATGATATGCCTATTATCAAAACACCACCAATGGCAGACATGTCCGCAATAACGTTAGTTGTCAACAAATCTTTGAGAAGCGATGCGCACAAAGTTATGGAACCTTGATATAAAAGAACGCTTATGGATGATATCATGACGCCTATCCCTAATGTAGATGCAAATATTATGGAAGATATACCGTCCAACATGGATTTGGCAAACAGTATACTGTGATCACCTTGCAACCCGTCCTTTAATGCACCTACAATCGCCATCGCCCCAACACAATATATGAGACTTGCTGTTACAAAGCCTTCGCTTAGCTTATTTTCGCCGTTTCCAGATAATTTTCTTTCTAAAAAGTCACCAAATTGATTCAGCTTTTTCTCTATATCCAATAGCTCACCTAAAATGCCGCCTATTGCTAAACTTATTATCACTAATAGCAAATTTTTGTATTTTAAAGCACTATCAAACCCTATTATCAATACGCTTAGAGATATAGCCTGCATAACCGTTGACTTTATTCTATCTGGAATGCCAATTTTAAATAAAGTGCCAACAAAACTACCTACAACAATAGATGCTGCATTGACAAACGTTCCTACCATCTAATTTTTCCTTTCTTTAAACACGTCTTTTGACACATGATCTTTTGCATAGTTAAAAAGGTATTGCTGCGCAAATCCAGACAAATCACCGAATTTTTCTTTAGCAAAGCTTTGCACATCAGAATTGTTTGTCTTCCTCTTTAGATATAAAAATTCTACAACTCGCTTTATCCATACATCTGTTGGAAATGCCTCATATCTTCCGATGGAATAAAGCATGACACAATCTGCAACCTTTGGTCCTACGCCTCTTATGCTCATAAGCATATTCCTTACATCGTAAGTATCATAAAGCTGCAATTCAAAAAGATTTACCTCATCATTAAATACTTTTAGCGCTGCATCGATTATATATTTCGATCTGAATCCGCATTTGCTTTTATTTAATAATTCCACATCTGCCATTATGAAATCCTGAACTTTTGGAAAAGTGTAATACGTCTTATCCTTATAAACGATAGGGTGTCCCAATAACCTGCTTAAATTCTCTATAACTTTTTTTATCTGTGGAATCCTATTGTTCTGAGATATAATAAATGATATAAGCGTCTCCCACGTATCCTGCCTCAAAATCCTTATGCCTTCACCATATTTTATAGCTGCTTTTAAAATTTCGTCTTGCGAAAGTGTCTCTTTTATCTTACCATAATCTCTGCCCAAGTCAAAGTAGTCATACCATATATCATTAAAATCTGCTAAAGTGGTATTATCAATAGTCAATATATCTCCATCTAATTTTACATTTATTACCCTGTCAAATGCGACCCCCGTATAACTTCCATCATCTTCTTCATTCCACCTGAAACATTGTCCACATTCTAATGTTTCTTTAAGGTTAAAATCCTTAATTCCATGCACTATAACTTTAGAACCGGACTGCTCAACTAAATATCTCATTCTCCTCACCCACATATAGGTTTTTTACTGCCTTACTACATAATATTTACTAACCTCTACAATTATTATATAATTTTTTGAAGATAAAAAAAAGGCTTATTTGCCTTTATCAAGTATTTCTCGGGTTTTAAGTATCTTATCATTCCCTTTTATATAAAGTGATTTAACGTGAATTTTTATATCCAGCACATTTAAAGATGTCATGTATTCTACTACACTTTTTATCTTCTTTATAGCTCCTCTTAAAACGCTGTTTATAGGTGTACCATGTACCATAACGATCTCTATTTTTATTATTATTCCTTCGGTGTAGTTTTCAGTTATAACTTTGTTTATTTTATAGATGACTTCAAATCTCTTCGCTTCATTCAATACAATGCAGTTTATTACATTCTCAGAGATTGTATACTTGCCAAGATAGCTGTAATATGGCCTCACTACTGTCTTCTCAAAGTCTATCTCTTTTCGCCTAAAGATTCTCAATGGATCTATAAAATACCCCGAAAAATGCTTTTTCACTTCAAATGTCGGTACAGGTATTACATGCATTCCTTCCTCATACCTTTTCTTTCTTGCAAGCTCTATCTCCTCAGGGGATAAAATGTCTTCTATATATATTCGCTCGGCAACAGGCGGCAAATTAAGCCTTTCAGCGATTTTATCCACCATCTTGTCCGATGTTCCTATTATCAATATTTTATCCGGATTTATCTCTTCAATCGATTTTTTGACCTCTCTAGCATGCTCATCATCTGTAAAAATGGCTCTTCGTATAGCTGACAATTTTGTCTTTTCTCTTTTAGCCGAAAATCCCGATACGATCCTGTTTTCACATATCAAAAGGCCATCATCTATGATGTACTTTATACCGTATTTACCAGCCACATACGATGCATGATGGCTTTTACCGCTTCCACTGGCTCCGACAAAAGAATATACCTTCATTGATACCCTCCACGATTAAAAATGATGACTATAGGTTATATTATACGGCAACCATCGTATTTTGCAATAAAAATTTAATTTTTCTTTTTTATGCTTAGTTTTACCAATGTCTGTAAAAATTTGATTGCAAATTCCATATCTATATTGCTTTTAGAAAATGTTATTATAAACACTAAGATGACTATGCTTACAGCTATGAAAGTCAACTGCATATCCATCTTTTCACCTCACCTTCACATGAGTTATAATGGCCTCAATGAAAGTGAATCAAAATATTCTGGTGTGCCATCACATATGATTATACAACTTATAATGATAAAAATGTGGACTTAGGAATCAAAATGTCATTTTAAGGAACGAAAAGATTATCATTCGTTTACTTCATAAGACGGTATCAAGACAGTCACAGAAAAATATTCATCATCGATATTTATTTTTATATCGCCATCGTAGCTTTTAACCACATCTTTCACGATGGATAGACCGTTGCCTCTTCCAGCGCCTTTTGTTGTAAATCCGTCACATAAGATATTTTGTTTAACATAGTCATTGACATCACAGGTATTTTTAACAACGAAAATGTAGTCAACTGGATCTGAATTTAAAATTATCTCTATCCTTCTGTCCTTTTTTAACCTTTCACATTCTTCTGTAGCATTATCTATCAAGTTTCCTAAAATAGAACATATATCATTAGCCACTTTCTGCCTAATCTTTAAATCAACCGTACAAATAAAGTGAACGGATATATCTTTTTTGATTGCCTTGCTTATTTTTGAATATAAAAGAAGATCTAATATGTCATTCCCAGTGTCAACTTTTATAAGACTACTGCTTATGTCGTCAATGTAAGTCTTTAAAAATTCCTCAGCGTCTTTGTACTTCATCTGTCTTATCAGTTCATATAAGATCAGTATATTGTTTTTCAATTCATGTTTATTTTTCCTGTATAAATTATTTTGTTCCTCTACAAACTTGAGTTTAAAATCATTAATGATATTTTGGTACTCGTTTTTCCCATTTGTATATATCATCCTTATTATAGTAAAGACCAAAATATTTATGATGAAAATCGTAAAGAATAAAAACAATTTAAAATCAGCCGGCACGAAATAGCCCTGTTTATAGTAAATGCTATTACTAACCATAAATACGACAAAAATCATATATGCAAAAAACAGTACAATTATCTTATTCAAACTTTTCCTTACCATGTCATCACCAAACAATCTAATTTGCTTTCATATCGTCCGGCTGGCTTAATATGTCTTTCAGTCTATCTCTGAATTCGCTGTAAAGCTTTTTTGACAGGTATGCTTTTTTATTTTTATCTCTAAAACTTATTTCAAGTGATGTTCTACTTACAGATTTAATAGAATAAACTTTATAGAGATTTACTATATAAGATCTGCTGGTTTTAAAAAACACCTTTTTATTGAGAAGTTTGTAGACATCGCTAAGAGAAGTATTTGACATGAAGTCTTCAAACGTAGTGTAGAAAAAAGTTTTTTTCCTGTTAGCCTCGATGAAGTATATATCATTTGTATTGACTAGCCTGACGTCTTCACCGCATCTTACTTCTATTACAAGAGATGAATCGCTAAATTTTCTCTTTACCCTTTCAATAGTATTAAGCAACCTGCTGTAATTTATAGGCTTTACAATATAGTCGGCAGCATATAGCTTTACAGCGTCTTTTATATATTCATCGTATGATGTTATGAATATGACCTCTGTATTAGGCAACAAATCTCGTATGTTTTTAACGACTTCTATTCCCGTCATTTCTGGCAGTTTTATATCCAAGATGGCTAAGTCGGGTTTCACCTTTAGTATTGCATTTAATAAATCTCTTCCTTCGTTTGTGATGTATTCAACTTGAACATCGCTTATTTCCATGACCTTTTTGCTTATCTCTCTTCTAAGCGAATCTTCATCTTCGGCAATTATGGCTTTTAACATAACATCACATCCCTTTATGGTTTTCGAATAATATAAATATTCGATATAAAAAAGAGAATTCCTTCAAAAAATGATAATCAATAGAAAAAAGAGAACAAGTCACCCTCATTCCCCTATGCAGAATTAAAAATGTCTATTTAATTGCACATCTAATATGTTCTATTTTAATTATACAACAATCTTTAAAATTAAAGTAAATCTGGAACGAAAATGACAAAATAGGGAACGAAAATGCACAATGCCATCAAATCAAGGTGTCGATTAAAAGTTTTACGTTTAGTGCAGTTATAATCACTGCTAATATTATTAAAACGGCTTTGCTGGCTTTGCTATTTGCATAATCACCCATGACCCTTTTTGATGACGTCAAATAAATTTGAGTAAACACTGTAATCGGCAATTGTACACTCAGTATCATTTGAGAAAATATCAAAACCTGAAAAGAATCTTTAAATAAAAATACGACAATAAGCGCTGCAAAAAGTGAGATAAATATTCCTGTAAGCGTGTGTTTGTCTTTTATGTTGTAAGGTTCTTTAAATATTCCAGCGTATATGGAACCACCTGCAATTCCAGACGTCACAGTTGATGAAAAACCTGAGAACAAAAGGGCTATTGCAAATACCAAAGATGCGTTCCTTCCAACGATTGGTTTCAAAAGTTCTCCTGCCTGTTCAAGCATACCTACAGCAATGCCTTTATTGTAAAATGCTGCAGCCGAAAGAAGAATCATCGCACTGTTTATAGCCCACCCTATGATCATTGAAAACAATGTATCAAGAAATTCAAATTTAAGCTGCTTTTTAACAACTGACTCATCTTTAAGATTCCACTGCCTGCTTTGAATGATCTCAGAATGAAGAAACAAGTTGTGGGGCATCACAACAGCGCCTAAAACGCTCATAATTATGACTATGGAATTATGAGGTATTGATGGATTAACCCAACTTACGGCTGCGGCTTTCCAATCGATCTTCACCATGTATACCTCAAACAAAAATGAAAGCCCTATAAGCGACACAAACCCGATTATGATCTTTTCCAAACGTTTGTAAGAATTTGTATAAAGCACTAAAGATATTACGAAAAGTGCCAATACGGCTCCGATCTTAATAGGTATATTGAAAAGCATTTTTAAAGCTATGGCCGTACCTAATAATTCTGCTGTAGATGTAGATACGGATGCAGCAACAGCAGACAGCAGTATAAGCTTCGAGAACTTGCTGTCTATAAATATAGATGTAGCTTCAGATAAACAGTAACCTGTGACGATTCCAAGATGTGCTGCGTTGTGCTGTAATATGATGAGCATTATGGTTGACACTGTTATAACCCACAGCAACTTATACCCATATATTGATCCTGCTGAGACATTTGTAGCCCAGTTTCCTGGATCTATAAATCCTACCGTAACCAATATTCCCGGACCAACGTATTTCAGAAAATTGACAAAAGGCATAACAGCCTTGTCTTCTTTGAAAAAGTCGCCAATTACCCTCACAATTTTTTTCATTTTTTCCTCCAAAGTCATACAAAAAAATAAATGGATTGTACCATTTATTTTTCTTCAACTTTAGCTTTAAGCAGATTTTCTTCATTTATTCTATACGACAATGTCAATAAGCTGTCACTTAAATGTACATTTTCCAGTATTACGTCGTCGGGAACCTTTAAATCTATAGGAGAAAAGTTCCATATAGCTTTTACGCCGGCTTTCACCAATCTATCAGCCATAATCTGAGAATTATCTTTTGGTATGCAAAGTATGGCAATATCTATCTTATTTTTGGACAAAAAGTCCTCTAATGTCTCAACATCCATTATCTCTATATCTCTTATTTTAAGCCCAAACAATCTTGGATTGACATCAAAAATCCCTTTTAAGCTAAATCCTGTCCTTTCAAAATTCGTGTAGTTCGCTATAGCCTGTCCAAGATTACCTGCACCAATGATAATAGTGCTATATGTCTTATCTAAACCTAAAATTTTTGTCAAAGTATTGTAAAGCTCTTCTACGTTATATCCGTATCCTTGCTGTCCAAATCCACCGTAATTATTGAGATCCTGCCTTATCTGTGATGCAGTCACGCCCATCCTTTCGCTTAGTTCTCTTGATGAAATCCTTTTTACATCGTTCTTTAATAATTCTTCTAAATATCTATGATATCTCGGCAATCTCCTTATTACAGGCATCGGCACTATAGTCTTTTTAGTCATAAAATCACCCCAGATAAAATCCTAATAAAGAAATTATATTACATTGTAAATAATATGTCAACCTGGAAATATCTATTTTTTACTTAGCAGGCTCCCACTTGTTGTAATCGCTATTCATTATCACTATGTCAACTCTCCTGTTAAGCTGTCTGTTTTTATCGCTGTCATTTGGCACTATTGGCCGATACTCGCCATACCCTACAGCCGAAATTTTTGCCGGATCCATCTTTACATCATTCACCAAAATTTCAACTACATTGGTAGCTCTTATGACAGAAAGCTCCCAGTTTGAATGAAATTGGTTATTGTTTATCGGCACATTGTCTGTATACCCTTCGACGCGAATGTAGTTTGGCATCGATTTTAATATATTTCCTATTTTTATCAGCGTCTCTTTTTGATCTGGCTTAACATCTGCTGAACCGGTATCAAATAGCAACGTATCATTTAAGCTTATGACAAACCCTCTCTCGTCGACTTTGTAAGTCACCATGTTCTGAAGGTTGTACTGTTTTATAAGTTTGTCAAGCTGTGATGCAATTGAATTATCATTATTGCCATCAGTGCCTGTGGTCTTGATGCTGTCAAGTATGCTGTTTCCGCTTTGCTGACCTATGACGTAATTTGTCCCATCAAAAGTTTTTCCCAGTGATGCAGCAATCTGCTGGAATTTCTGCGAATTAACCGTGCTTATGGTGTACAGGACGATAAAAAATATCATAAGCAGCGTTATCATATCAGAATAAGTAAGCAGCCATCTTTCGCTATTGTCTTTTTTCCCTTCATCTTCTTCATGTCTTATCATCAGCAATTTCACCTTTCACACTTTGTTCTTTTGATTTGGAAACTGATTCTCTTTCGACTACAAATGTCAGCAATTTCTTCTCAACGATCTTAGGATTCTCACCAGCCTGCAATGAAAGACTGCCTTCCAAGATTATCTCCTTTTCTGTCTTTTTAATCTGTGCTTTGTTTTTAAGCTTATTGCCTATAGGCAGCCATACAAGGTTAGCCATGCTGACACCATAAAGTGTAGCTATAAAAGCAACAGCTATTGATGGGCCTAACTTGTCTGGTTCACTGAGATTTCCCAAGACGTGAACAAGTCCCATAACCGTACCTATGATGCCCATGGTTGGAGAGTATCCTCCAGCAGCTTCAAAAATGCTGGCTTCTCTTTTCAGCTCTTTATCCTCTATGTATATCCTATTTTCCATAGTAGTCCTTATAAGCTCAATATCCGCACCATCTATGACAAGTTCAATGCAGTCTTTTAAAATAGGGTCGTAGTTTTTAATTTCATCTGACTGCAACTCCTGCTCAAGGCTTAAAAGTCCTTCACTTCTCGCTTTTTGAGAGAGATACACAAAATACTTGATTATGTCACCGTATTTGTTGCCTTCCTCCTTAAAAGCCTTCCCAATCAATTTCGGCAATTTCAACATATCTTTCATTGAAAAAGAAGTCATAGTAGCACCTATCGTTCCGCCTAAAACTATAAGTGCTGCCGATGTACCTATTAAAGATGCAACACTTCCACCTTCCATGACAAATGCTAAGATGAGAGAACCAAACCCTAACAAAATCCCTAGTAACGTTGAAAAATCCATACACATTCACCTCGTTAATTTTGACATATATAATATCGGCAACCAAACAAGAAAAATTAAATATCAATTGCACTTTAAATAGGACATAATCTTTGATATATTATATTATAACAGGAGGAGTATTAAATGGCTATAATATCGGCAAATAACGTAAATCTATCATATGGAATAAATAGCATATTAGAAAATATATCTTTCATTGTAAATGAAGGCGATAAAATCGGCGTCGTAGGAGATAATGGTGCAGGAAAGTCAACTTTATTTAAACTTATTGTTAAAGACTTGCAACCTGACAGCGGAAATATATCGATGCCATTGATAACCATAGGGTATCTTGAGCAAAACGCTTATATAATAAGCGATAAGTCTATTTACGACGAAGTCAAGACGGTCTTTCAGGACATAGAAAACCTTGAAAATGACATAAAGAAGCTGGAAAAATTGATAGCAGACACAAAAGACGAATCTAAACTAGATAAGCTGCTTGATGAATATTCAAAGTTGACAGATGAGTACAACAAGAAAGAAGGCTATTCAGTTGACAGCAAAGTGCGAGGCGTGCTTATAGGTTTGGGATTCAGCCAAGAAGAGTTTGATAAACCTGTTTCTACCTTAAGCGGTGGTCAAAAGACAAGACTAATGCTGGCAAAGGCACTTTTAAAAAATCCTGACGTTCTTCTTTTAGATGAGCCTACAAATCATCTCGATATACCTTCTATAGAGTGGCTTGAGCAGTATTTGAGATTTTTTAGAGGGACTGTAATGGTCATATCTCATGACAGATTTTTTCTCGACAGAATCGCAACTCGAATATTTGAGATAGAAAATAAAACATTAAAATCTTACGACGGAAACTACACAGAGTACGTAAAGAAAAAAAATGAAGAGATAAGTATAATGATGAAGGCTTATGAAGAGCAACAAAAGGAAATCAAGAGAATACAGGAAATGATCATGATACAGAAAAATCGCCGCCGCGAAAAATCAGTAAAGATGGCTGAAAGCAAGCAAAAACTGCTGGATAAGATGGAGAAAATAGATAAGCCTTCTATAAACAATGAAACAATTAAGCTTTCATTTGATTTTATAGAAAAAAGCGGAAATGACGTCTTAAAAGTATCTGATCTTTCATTATCGTTTAATAAACCTGTGTTTCACAACATAAGCTTTGAAGTTTATAAAGGCGACAGAATAGCGATACTAGGTCCTAATGGTGTAGGAAAAACTTCTCTGCTTAAAATCATCGTAGGTGAGATTGAAAATTACGAGGGAAGTGTAAGTTTAGGCACAAATGTGGCAATTGGCTATTACCAGCAAGAGTTTTCAAATCTAAACGATGAGAAATCAATAATCGATGAAATATGGGATGAAAATCCTTATCTGACCCAAACAGAAGTAAGGACGATGTTAGGCTCTTTTTTATTCAGCGGCGATGATGTATTTAAACAAATAGGCAAGTTAAGCGGAGGCGAAAAGGCAAGGGTTTCGCTGCTAAAACTCATCCTTTCAAAAGCGAACTTTCTTCTTTTAGACGAGCCTACAAACCACCTTGATTTAAAATCAAAAGAAGTGCTGGAGAAAGCATTGCTGGATTTTGGTGGCACACTTCTATTCGTGTCACATGACAGGTATTTTATAGACAAAATAGCCACAAAAGTATTAGAAATGTCCGGCGATTCTATTAAAGAATATTATGGGAATTATTCGTATTATGTAGAAAAGAAAAGCGAAAACAACGTAAAAGACGAAGAAGAAAAAAAGACAAAGACACAGATTAAAAACGAAAAAATGAGGGAAAAACTAAAACAGAAAGAAGCCAAAAAACAAAGGGAATACATGGCAAATATAGAAAATGAGATAATAGAAACTGAAGATGCAATAAAAGAGCTGGAAGAAAAAATGTGCAACCCCGATATATACAAAACTGGAGAAATTGTCGATACACAGTCAAAATACAATATGTTAAAAGAAAAATTAGAAAAACTGTATGAAGAATGGGAAAGTTTAAGCGGGTAGGTACCCGCTTTAATACTGTTTCTCCAAATCAATGACATTTACGTAATCCCCATCGCCCATATAAGCTTTAAGGTTGTGCTTCAATATCTGGATACCCCTTTCCATGTATCGTGGTGATATGCCGGCAGTATGCGGTGTAATTACCACATTTTCCATGTCCCACAAAGGACTCTCTTTAGAAAGCGGTTCATTTTCAAACACATCCAATGCAGCACCTCTTATGGTTTTTTGCCTTAACGCATCAATGAGGGAAGCTTCATCAACAACGCTTCCTCTGCCAATGTTTATAAATACAGCATCGCTTTTCATGCTTTTAAAAAATTCAGCGTCTAAAAGATGGTATGTATCATCAGTTAAAGGCAGCGCACATATAACGTAATCAGCATTCAAAACCGCAAATAGCATATTTTCATCTGTGTACATCTCATCTATAAATGGGCTTGCCTTGCCTGTTCTTCTTACTCCAACAGTTTTCATTCCAAATTCTCGTGCAATCCTAGCAATTTCTTCTCCAATGCTTCCAACGCCAAGTATGCAAACTGTCTTGCCGTACAATTCAGAAACCCTTACAGACTTGTCCCATTCTTTATTGATTTGCTTTCTTATGAAGTAGTTTAATCCTCTTTCAAATAGAAGCATGTATCCTAAAACTTGCTCAGATATCTGATACTTGTGCACACCTTTTGAATTAGTCAAAATGATGTTCCTCTGCTTCAGTAAATCAAATGGCATCGCATCAGCACCAGCACTCAATAGGTGAATCCACCTGAGGCTTTTAGCATTGTCTATCAATTCTTTTTGAGCATCTCCATCAAAACAAACCAGCACTTCCACATCTTCAATATACTCAGAAATATCTTTCACATCGTCTTTGCTTATAACATTAAAATTCGGTGCAATGCTTTGTATTTCTTCAATGTATTTTTTGCTTATCTTAGACAGAAAAAGCATGTTTTTCATATCATTCTGCTCCTTTCTATTTTCCATTTGATTACATAATATCCAAAGTATTAAAGTTAATCACAGTATCCACAAAGTTATCCACAGACATATTGCGGCATCATGGCGGATTTAAAGACAATTTTCCACAATATACACAGATTTTTCGCCAACAATCAAAAAAGCTTTAAATATGGAACAGCATTTAAGTCTAATCCTGAAACTTTTCCGCGAATAAAATCAAAATACCCTGCACTTGCTATCATAGCGCCATTGTCTGTACAGTATACTTGTTTTGGAAAATGAATTACAAATCCTTCTTCATCTGCCAGTTTTTTTAATCTTTCTCGAAGAAGGCTATTAGAAGCCACACCGCCTGCTATAGATATTTTTTTTATATTTTTAAACTTAGCAGCTTCAATAAGCTTTGATGACAGCACCTGGACTACATTCATCTGAAAACTTGCAGCATAGTCTGCTACATTTATCTCAATGCCATTTTGCCTTTCTTTGTGCAGTTGATTTATGACTGCTGTCTTTAATCCACTAAAGCTAAAATCAAAATTATCCTTCTCCATAAAAGATTTCGGGAAATTATACCTATCTGGATCACCGCTTTTTGAAATCTCATCTATCTTAGGACCACCAGGATAACCAAGGCCTAATGCTCTTGCCACCTTGTCAAATGCTTCTCCAGCGGCATCATCCATTGTTCTCCCAAGAACCTCATACTGTCCATAGTCTTTTACAAAGACGATGTGGCTGTGTCCACCTGATGCTATCAAACAAATAAACGGCGGTTCAAAATCGCTGTCAAGGTAATTTGCAGATATGTGCCCTTCAATGTGGTTTACGCCCACAAATGGTATGCCTTTCCCATACGCCAAGGCTTTTCCGTACGAAAGTCCTACCAACAATGCACCTACAAGCCCTGGGCCGTATGTAGCAGCAACCACATCAATGTCATCAAGCGTCACATCTGCCTTAAAAAGAGCCTCTTTCACTACATTTCCTATAGCTTCAATGTGATTTCTGGATGCTATCTCAGGGACAACACCGCCAAATTCCTTGTGTATATTTATCTGCGAATATATGACATTAGACATCACAATTTTACCGTCTTTTACGACACTTGCCGATGTCTCATCGCAGGATGTTTCAATCCCTAATACAATCGTGTTTTCCCTCATACAATCTCTCCTTACATATCATATTTCCACATTATCACTGCGTCTTCATTATTGTCCTGATAGTAACCTCTTCTTTTGCCAACAGGTTTAAACCCGTATTTTTTATAAAGTGATTGTGCCACAAGGTTTGATTCACGCACTTCCAGCGTCATAGACGTTATGCCATTATTTTTAGCAAGCTCAATCAGACCTTCAACGATGGCAGAACCTACGCCTTGTCCTCGAAAATATGGATGAACGGCAATGTTCGTTATATGTCCCTCATCCACAACTACCCAAAAACCACCGTATCCGGCTATCTTGCCGTCTACCTCAGCAACAATATAGTGTGCACATTTATTTTGCGTAACTTCCATCACAAATGATTCAAAGGACCATGGCACAGAAAAGCTTAAATATTCAATTTCCATGACCTTGTCTATATCACTTTTTATCATAGGGCGAATCTTGATATCCATAAAACCCTCCAAAACATCATTTAGAATTTTCCAACGGTGCAGGCTTTCTAATATAATACGGTTTAAAATCAAGATATGTGCATATCTCGCCCTTTGATATTTTTTTAAGTGCCATCATTCCAATCGATGATGCCCTTGAGATATTGTTAATCGGCGATGCAAAAATGGCATCCGGTAATGCACTCTTTAATGTGTCTTTATAGGACACAATACCGTCTCCAACAAATAAAACTTCTTCACTGTATCCCTTTACTATACTTAAGACTTCCTTTAATTCTTTTAATGACACATCTTTTAGTCTACTTATCTCACCGCCACTTTTATAAAAAGCCGTATAGACGTGTCCTCTTAACGCGTCAATTATAGGACAGATGATGCCTTTAAATTCTCCTACGTTATAGGCAAGGGCATCTAGGGAAGAAACGCCTACAATTGGCACATCAAGAGATTGAGCCAAACCCTTTGCAGTAGCAGCACCTATCCTTAAACCTGTAAAAGATCCCGGCCCTTCACATACAGCTATATGAGTTATTTCCTCTTTTTTTGTCTCTGCCATTTTTAAAAGTTCATCCATCATCGGCATCAATATGACAGAATGTCTCAAATGATTTATTGAAAATTCGCCTATTAGACCATCTTCATCCACTAAAGCGACAGTCGCCGTCTTTGACGATGAATCTATTGCAAGTATCTTCATCACTTCATCTCCTTAATCACTTCATCGTATTTTGCGCCATTTGAATCAATCTCTACTACCCTCTCATCGAAAGAATCACCCATATAAATATGTATAAATATATTCTCTTCTGGGATAAGAGGCATTATCTTTTCAGGCCACTCGATGACACAAACACCATCTCCGTAAAAATATTCTTCATAGCCTATATCGTACAATTCCCTGTAGTCATCAATCCTGTACACATCAAAATGATACAGTGGAATTTCACCTATATGCTCATTGACAATCATAAATGTAGGGCTTGTCACATAGTCATCGATGCCCATGCCTTTAGCAATACCTTTCGTTAAAACCGTCTTGCCTACACCTAGATCCCCAGATACGAGTACGATACTGCCCCTTTTTAGCAAACTGCCTAGCTTAAAACCTATCTTTTCCGTTTCATCGGAGCTTTTTGTCTTAAAAGATACTTTCATACGCAACACCACCGTGAAATTTATACAAATATTATATACCAAGTATACCATAAAACAAACGCTTAATGGCTCAATAAAAAAGCGCAAAAAAATAACGGAACACTGTCCGTTATTTCGAATGGCTACATCTTTAACATTGGAGATAACTTCTTGTAAATCAAGAATGTGATTAGTGATATTACAAAGCCTTTCAGTATGTTGAAAGGGAAAATGCCGTATGCTATCAATGTCTTTAAATCAACTATATGGCTATTTACCGCCTTTCCCATTCCAACTATGGCACTTAATGGCCAACCCATTATCTTCTGGTATAGTGGCAAAAATACATAGTAGTTTAATACTGATCCCGCAACAGCCATAACAATAGTTCCTAAAATCATGGCAAATAATGCCGACTTTTTGGATTTGTTTCTCATATAGATTACGCCAACCGTAAATACGTAAATAGAGCCTACAACGAAATTAGCCACTTCTCCTATGCCTGCAGATTGGCTTACTGGCAGATGTATCACATTCTTTACAATTTCCACAAATATGCCGTAAACAGGTCCTAATGCAAATGCTGCCAACAATGGCGGTATATCGCTAAAATCAAATTTTAAAAAGCTTGGAAATAGTGGCAATTGAAATTCTAAGTACATGAGTACAAATGCTATTGCGGAAAGCAGTCCCACAGTCACAATCACTTTTGTCTTGCTGTGTTCCATAAATGACACCTCCATAATTAAAAATCCCGAAGAAACATCTTCAGGATGAAAGCAACAAAAATAAATCTTCTTCCATCCAGACTATACTGTCGGCCTTGGAATCTCACCAAGTCCACCGCATCTGCGGGTCGCGGGCTCGCTTACGCTTACCGCCGGTCGGGAATTTCACCCTGCCCTGAAGATATTCTCCACTGTTTATTTAATTCTACATATTATAATGTCATAAATATATCAATTTGTCAAGTATTTTTTAAGCGTCAACTACAACAGTACCTGTCTTTCCCGATAAAGCATCATATGCTTTTTCTAAAGATGTTATTATCGCTCGCCTTCCTTTTCTTGACCTGGCAAACCTTATTGCAGCCTTTACTTTCGGCATCATACTACCAGGGGCAAAATGGCCTTCATCTAAATATCTCTGTGCTTCGTCGCTGGATATTACATCAAGCGCCTTTTCATCAGGCTTTTTGTAGTTAATGTACACTTTTTCTACAGCGGTCAAAATCAATAAAATATCTGCATCTAGATCTTCTGCCAATTTTTCAGATGCCAAATCTTTATCTATCACTGCCGCTACACCTTTTAAGCTGCCATTTTCTCTTATTACAGGTATTCATCCACCACCTGCCGTTATGACAACAACACA
>JASBVU010000005.1 GCA_029960905.1 Thermoanaerobacterium sp. | reverse complement strand
CGACTAAAATTTTTGAAAAATATATAGACGGAATAAAAAATGCGAAAAACAAAGAAGAACTAGATAGCATTTATAAAGAAGGATTGGAGAAGTTAAAACAAAATGCAACCATAAAAAGAGAGATTCAGCTTAAGGTTGCTTTAGTAGGGGAAATCTATCTTATGCTTGAGCCTTTTTCTAATTTAGATATTTGCAGATCGTTAAATGAATTAGGCATAGAAGTTACTAAAACTGATTTTCTCTCAGATTATTTGATAAACAGTGCTTTTAAATTGCCTCAGAGAGTAGAATTTAAGAAATATGCACATGGGTATTTAGAAAGGGATATCGGCGGTCATGGTTTAAATACTGTTGCAAATACTGTAAAATATGCAGAAAAAAATTACGATGGCATAATACAAATTTTTCCTTTTACTTGTACGCCCGAAATTGTCGCAGAAGGAATAATTGCCAAAATAAGTAGCGATAAAAATATACCAGTTATGTCTTTAAGTTACGATGAAAAGACTGGTGAAGCTGGTTACCAGACGAGATTAGAGGCATTTAAAGATTTATTGGAGAGGCGGAGATTGAAAAATATAAAAAAATATTAAAATTTTTATCTGGATATCGAAAAAATTATAAATTATTGGTATACTTATATTTGTATATAAATAGATTTTATTTTTTATGGAAGATCGACGATGAGGTGATTTTATGAATGAACTTGGTGATATACTAAAAAATGCGAGATTAAAAAAAGGCATGACACTTGACGATCTTCAGGAGATTACGAAAATTCGTACAAGATATTTGAAAGCCATAGAAGATGGCGATTTTAATGTTATCCCAGCTTTAGTTTATGCTAAAGGTTTTGTGAAGAGTTATGCAGAGGCTGTAGGATTAGATGCAAATGATCTATTAAAAAAGTATAGCTATCTTTTTGAGGAATCCAAAGAAAAGGATGATGTAGTACAACATGTAACTACACCTTTAGAAGAAAAAAGCTCTTTTGATTTATCAGAATTCCTTAAAAAGTTCATAAAGCCATTTATAGGGGTTTTAGTGGTGTGCCTTTTTGCGTTTGGTATATATTACATGGTAAGCCAGATAAATAAAGGACTGGCGCCTCTCCCAAGTACAGAGCAAAGCGCGAATGACACTACACATAAAACACAAAATGAAAACAGAGACAATACAACAGCCAATAATGTTTATAGCAATAACGAAAAAACCACTACGTTTAACTTGGTAAACAGTACGAAAAGCGAATTTGATTATAAAGTTTCACCTGCTGCTGATTCATACAAAGTCGATCTATCTATACCTGGAGAAAAATGTTGGGTTAGTGTGAAAGTAGATGGTGTGAATACTTATCAGTATTTGATGACATCAGGCATGATAAAAACTTTTGATGTCAAAAATAGTATAGAAATCTTGATGGGTAATCCTCCAGATGCTAAAATAACAGTAGATGGCAAAGAAATACCACACATTCATATTCCAGCACCAGTAACTGTAAAACTTGAAAAATGAGAAAGGGGTATTGTATGATAAGACAAGCTATATATCATAAAAGCGATGTTCCATTTGCATATCCTTTAAATAAGGATGAGCTTCATATAGTCTTGAGAACTGCTTCATCAGACATAAAAAAATGTTACATTTTTTATCGTGACAGATATGACTGGATGGGTAAATTTAAAGTGAAAGAAATGTTTTTAACTCAATCAAATGAATTATTCGATTATTATGAAACGACAATTAAACTGAACAAAAAATTTGCATACTTTTTTTATTTAATATCTAATAGGAACGAAAAAGTTTATTATACAGAATCAGGATTCTACCAAAGGAGACCAGAAAATAGTTTTCACGGATTCTTTCAGTTTCCTTATATATGTGATATGGACGTTTTTTTTGCACCTAAATGGACAAGCGATTGCATTGTATATCAAATATTTCCTGATAGATTTAACAATGGAGATAAATCAAATGATCCAGAAAATGTGAGACCCTGGGGTGAGAAACCTGAACCAACTACATTTTTTGGAGGAGATATTCAGGGAATTATTGATAAAGTTGAATATCTTAAGGATCTTGGAATTAATGCAATATATATGACACCAATATTTTTGTCACCGTCAACACATAAATACAATACAACGGATTATTATAAAATAGATCCTCATTTTGGCGACACTCATAAGGCTAAAGAATTAATTGATAAATGTCACAAAAATGGGATAAGAGTTATTTTCGATGCCGTCTTCAACCATTGTGGTTATGACTTTTTCGCATTTCAAGACGTGATTAAGAATGGAAAAGACTCAAAATATTGGGACTGGTTTAATATCTATGAATGGCCTATAAAAACAACACCTATTCCATCGTATGAAGCATTTGCGGATCATGAATGGAGAATGCCGAAACTTATGACCAAAAATCCTGAAGTACAAGAGTACTTGCTTAATGTTGCTGAATATTGGATTAAAGAAGTTGACATCGATGGCTGGAGGCTTGACGTTGCAAATGAAATAGACCATCATTTTTGGAGAAGATTCAGGGAGATTGTGAAGAAAACAAAACATGATGCTATAATTGTTGGTGAGGTAATGCATGATGCATCACCTTGGCTTTATGGCGATCAGTTTGATAGCGTCATGAATTATCCTTTCAAGAATGCTCTTGTTGACTTTTTTGCGAAAAGAAGTATAGATGCAAAGAGGTTTAATACTGTTATAACTGAACAATTGATGAGGCATATGGACGGTGTTAATAGGGCCATGTTGAATCTAATAGGGAGCCATGATACTGAAAGATTTTTGACAATGTGCAATGGCATGGTAGTGCGAATGAAGCTGGCGTTGGTTTTTCAATTTACATATATTGGAGTTCCGTATATATATTATGGCGATGAAGTTGGTATGGTTGGTGGTTATGACCCCGACTGTAGAAGATGTATGATTTGGAATGAAGAAAAACAAAACTTAAAATTATTTGATTTTTATAAAACGCTTATTTCTTTAAGGAGAGAAAATGAAGAATTAAGATATGGGACATACAAGACACTATATGCAAAAGATGGAGTTATAAGTTTCAAAAGGGAATACAAAGATAAATCAATTATTGTAATAATAAATAATAGCAGCAAAGAGCAATATATATCATTAGATGGTGCACAAGATAAAATAGATATTTTAAAAATGGGTAGTGTGAAAACAAAAGGCAAATTTTTATCTTTGGAGCCAAACTGCGCTTATATTTTAAAATAAATTAATGAATATTTTAAGTTACATCTTTATAGTAATAAAGCCGGACTATTTGTCCGGCTTTAAACATAGAAATTTTAACGTTTTGTATACATTAATTCGTAGTATTCTTTAAGCATTCTATTCGCTGAAAAAGCATCATATGTTGTTCTAATGCTTTCTCTCATCATATTTTCCCATTTTGCTTTATCATTGTAATATGTTGGTACGACTTTATTCAACAGCACATCGTACAACGCTTCAAGGTCATGTTTATCTAAGATTTCCACATCATCAGACTCAAAACCATCTCCAAATTGCCAGCCATTTACACCATCAATGCAAGCTTCGGGCCACCAACCATCTAAAATACTTAAGTTTAATACACCGTTCATAGCAGCTTTCATACCAGATGTACCGCTTGCTTCCTTTGGCCTTCGAGGATTATTAAGCCAAACGTCAGAACCTCTTGTCAACATTTTGCCTATTGTCATATCATAATCTGGAAGGAATACGACGCTTTCTGGGTATTTTCTAGTCATCTCAATTAGTTTTGCGACGATTTTTTTCCCAACATCGTCTAAAGGATGTCCTTTTCCTGAAAATACCATTTGTATTTTTCTCGATTTTAAGTATTCACCTATAACTTCGTCATTTGTGAAAATTAGGTCACTTCTCTTGTAAGGAGCAGCTCTTCTGGAAAAGCCGATTAACAATTTGTCAGAATCAAGCTTTACACCAGTGCGATCATATACAAAATCAATTAATTCTTGTTTTATTAAATTGTGTGTTTCGAGGAGATTTTCACCTTTATTGTATGCTTCTGTTATTCTACTATCTACCCATGTTTTTCTATCAATGCCATTTGTAATTGATATGATTGGAGCTGCATTATCAACATGTGACCACATTTTATTTGCCGTCTGCCCATGTAGTTTTGCGACACCGTTTGCAATTCGTGAAAGTCTTAGCCCTGCAACAGTCATATTAAAAGGAACTCCGCCTATTTGAGCCATTTGCTCAATTGTAAGGCCGTTGTTTGCACCCATGTACATGAGAAGCTCTATGTTGTGAGATTCATTTCCTTCAATTACAGGTGTATGTGTTGTAAATACAACTTCTTGTCTTGTTGCATTCCAAGCTTCAACAAATGTCATATTTTTATTGTCCATTTTTTCGCGTATAAGTTCCAATGCCGCTAATGCTGCATGTCCTTCATTAAAGTGATAAACATCGACGTCAATTCCCAATGCTCTTAAAGCTCTTACACCACCGATCCCAAGAACAATTTCTTGTGCAACTCTTTCTTCGGCAAACCACCCGTAAAGTTGTCCCGTTATCCACCTATCTCCATTTTCAGGTATATCTGTATCAAGAAGATATAATGGTGCATTGTCAAAACTATCTACAAGCCAGACTTTGCAGTATACATCTTGATTTCTAATTTTAACTTTTACTTTTACACCTGTATCCTTTAAAAAGTTGTATTTATAGTTATGATATGCGTCATATGGATAACCGTCTTCGCCTATGTGCTGTTCTGTATAACCTTGTTTCCATAGTATACCGATGCCTACAAGCGGCATTTCTAATTCTTTTGCGGCTTTTAAATGATCACCTGCTAAGATTCCAAGACCTCCAGCGTAAAGTTTAAAATCTGAATGAAGCCCATATTCCATGCAAAAGTATGCTACTCTCGGAAGTTTTCCTCTATCCATTTTATACCTCCTTATAAAACTTTTAAGTATATTATAATATTAAAAAATCGGTAATGCAATGGGTTGCACAAAAATTTTGTAGCCAATACATGCCTAAGTAACCTTATTTGAGATTTGTGAATATTATGCAGTATATATTAAAATATGGCTAAATGCCACTGTTCCATATTGTAATTGGGGTGAGATTATGGAGGCAAATGGGAGATACGGAAGAGATTATCAATACTATAAAGAATACGAAAAGCTGTATGGAAGCCTTGATATTTTTAGATTTTTAGCTGCAAAAAGATTAAATGAACTTGGTGAATACGAAGAGTGGAAAGATTACAAAGAGTTTAAAGATTGGCTTTCATCAAAAGAAATATCTGATTGGAAAACTTCGAAAGATTATTTAGAGTGGGAAAGAAAAAAGTTGGATTTTTAAATTATTTTTAGACTCCTATAAAAAATTTATAGGAGTTTTTTTAAAATTATGTAGTATAATAGATATAGGACCCGGCGAGGTGATTTGTATGTCCTTTTCGTCTATCACAAAAAACGAGTTGTCAAGAATATACCCCGATGATAGCTGTTGCAAATTAGCTGAACTTGCTGCTTTGATAAGAACCATAGGTTCAATATCTATATATGGTCATCAGAGAATCAGCTTAAGCCTTGTAACTGAAAATGCTTCTGTGGCAAGGTTAGTATTTAAGCTTTTAAAAGATATATTCAATGTCGTAGCAGAGGTGATGGTGAGAAGAAATAGCCAACTAAAAAAATCTTTAAGCTATTTAATTTTAGTGTCTGACAAGGCTGCAGCCGAGAATATATTGAGAGAAGTGGGACTTTTAAAGTACGATGGTGAAGGCATAAAGCTTAATTATGGCATCGATAAAAGCATTGTCAGCAAAAAGTGTTGCAAGAAAGCCTATATTAGGGGGGCTTTTCTTGGAGGTGGTTCGATCAGCGATCCAGAAAAGGCTTACCATTTAGAATTTATAACACACAATTTAGATCATGCTAAGGACTTAAGCAAGTTAATAAATAATTATCATTTGCATTCAAAAATTATTGCAAGAAAAAATAATTATGTAGTATACTTAAAAGAGGGAGAACAAATAGTAGATGTCCTAAACATAATGGGGGCACATAATTCCTTATTGAACTTAGAAAATATACGCGTATATAAAGATATAAGGAATAATGTAAACAGGCTTGTTAATTGTGAAACTGCTAATCTTACAAAGACCATCAATGCATCATTGAGGCAGATAGAGAATATAAATTATATAAAAGATAACGTAGGGCTTAATTATCTCCCGGATAATTTAAAAGAGATTGCAGAAAAAAGGCTTAAATATCCAGATATAAGCCTTAAAGAATTGGGTCAAATGCTAGATCCTCCTGTTGGAAAATCAGGAGTAAATCATAGATTAAGAAAAATTGAAGAAATAGTATTAAAATTAAAAGAGAGGAGAGTCAACAATTATGACTGAAAAGACAGTAGAAATTAAAAATAAGACAGGTCTTCATGCGAGACCAGCAGCTTTGTTTGTACAAGCGGCTAGCAAATTTTCATCACAGATTTGGGTGGAAAAAGAAAATAAAAAGGTAAATGCTAAAAGCATCATGGGCATTATGTCATTAGGTGTTGCACAGGGAAATACAGTGAAACTTATCGCTGATGGCAGCGACGAGCAAGAAGCAATTAAGACACTTGTTGATTTAATTGATTCAAAATTTGGAGAAGAATAATCTAAAAAGGTTTCTTAGGAAACCTTTTTTGCATGAAGGATGATTTTTTTATGACTAAAAATGAGAGGGTGCTGGAGTATCTTAAAAGTCTGCCGGAAGGAACCAAAATATCAGTAAGGAGTTTAGCACAGGCTTTAAAGATAAGCGAAGGCACTGCGTATAAAGCCATAAAAGATGCAGAAAGTATGTACCTTGTGACAACTATTCCGAGAGCAGGTACCATACGAACAAAGCCTAAAAACAAGTTATTTGATAGGCTGACATACGAGGAAATAAAGAATGTTGTCGACGGAATAGTTTTAGGTGGAGAGAATGGACTCAATATAGAGCTTAACAAGTTTTTGATAGGTGCCATGACAACCGAAGAAATGGTAAAGTACATTCAACCTGGTGATCTTATAATTCTTGGAAATAGAGACAATGCACAGATGGCAGCATTAAAAGCAGGTGCTGCCGTGCTCATAACAGGTGGATTTGATGCTAAAATAGAAGTTAAAACTTTGGCAGATCAACTTTCATTGCCTTTGATTTCAACTACTTATGATACTTTTACCGTGGCAACCTTAATCAACAAAGCAATCAATGAGAGAATGACAAAGAAAAGGATACTGCTTGTAAGCAATATTATGTCATCTAATCCTATCTACATGACGACAAAGCAGACAGTAAATGATTGGAAGGTGTTGTTGAATAAGACAAGCCATACTAGGTATCCTGTTGTGGATGAAAGCGGTGCTTTAGTTGGAATAGTTACATCCAGAGAAATAGCTAAAGCTGACGATGAAGATAAAATAGGAGATATAATGGCTAAGAATCCTATATATGTTACTGAAACTACAACTGTAGCTTTCGCAGCCCATCTCATGATATGGTGGAATATTGAAGTTTTGCCTGTTACTAATAATAAAGAACTTGTTGGCATAATAAGCCGAGAAGATGTGATAAAAGCGTTGCAGTACATGGCAAAACAGCCTCAGATCGAGGAGACTATTAATGACACATTATTAAAAGACTTTCATGCTGAGAAAACTCAAGATGGGATGAAATTTTATGGTACGATACCGCAAAACATGGTAAACCAATTAGGAACAGTCAGCAGCAGCGCCATTATGATGCTTATGAGTGAATGCGGTATATCATCAGCGACGAGAAACAAAAGATTTGATGCCGTTGTAGATAATTTTTTAGTTTATTTTATAAGGCCTCTACAAGCTGAAAAAACCATTGAAGTTAACACTTCTATTATCGACTACAGTGGTAATTTTTGCAAAGTTGAGATATCAGTATTATATGAAGAAACAATGATTGCAAAAGCGCTAATGTCTTTGAGACTTTTAAAAAACAAAAAACTTTTTTAAGGTGATTATGATGTTTGTACATTTGCACGTTCATAGCGAATACAGTCTTCTTGATGGTTCATGCAGGATAAAAGAGCTTATAAAGAGGACAAAAGAGCTTGGAATGAACTCCATAGCTATTACAGATCACGGCGTCATGTACGGTGCCATAGATTTTTACAAAGAAGCTGTATCTTATGGTATAAAACCTATAATTGGGTGTGAGATTTACGTTTCTCCCAGATCATTGTACGATAAAGAATACGGCATAGATAATCTAAATTACCATTTAATTTTACTGTGTAAAAACATGACTGGATACGAAAATTTGATGAAAATTGTCTCAAAGGCATCTATTGATGGTTTTTACTATAAACCTAGGGTTGATCACCAATACTTAAAAGAGCACAGTGAAGGTCTAATAGCGCTTAGTTCATGCCTTGGCGGCGAAATACCATCGTATCTTCTCTCGGATGATTATGAAAAAGCTAAAGAGACTGCTATTTTTTATAACTCTGTTTTTGGGACAGGTAACTTTTATCTGGAGCTTCAAAACCACGGTCTAAATCAGCAAGAAAAAGTAAATTCGGAATTGATAAAGCTTTCAAAAGAGCTGAACATACCTCTTGTTGCCACAAACGATGTTCACTACCTTAATAAAGAGGATCATTTGGCACATGAAGTCCTATTATGTATACAGACAGGCAAAAACATGGATGATTCTGACAGGATGTCATTTCCAACAGATCAGTTTTATCTAAAGTCCCCTGATGAGATGTATGAGATGTTTTCATATTGCAAGGAAGCCTTAGAAAACACGGTAAAAATTGCTGATATGTGCAATCTTGATTTTGAATTTAATAAAACCAAGCTTCCTAAGTATGAAGTGCCAGATGGCATGAAATCAGATGAATACTTGAGAAAGCTTTGCATCGATGGATTATATAAAAGGTATCCAAATCCAAGTGATGAAGTAATCGAAAGGCTAAACTACGAGCTTTCTGTGATAGAAAAAATGGGATATGTTGATTACTTCTTAATCGTTTGGGATTTTATTAAATTTGCTCGCGATAATGGAATAATGACTGGCCCTGGGAGGGGTTCGGCCGCTGGAAGTCTTGTGGCATATTGTCTCGGCATAACAAAGATTGATCCTATAAAGTACAATCTTCTTTTTGAAAGATTTTTAAACCCCGAAAGAGTAAGCATGCCAGATATAGATTCTGATTTTTGCTACGAGAGAAGACAAGAAGTAATTGATTATGTGGTCAAAAAGTATGGGGAAAACAGAGTGGCGCAGATAATAACGTTTGGTACAATGGCTGCTAGGGCTGCAATAAGAGATGTAGGCCGTGCTTTGAATTTTCCTTATGCAGAAGTTGATGTTATTGCCAAAATGATACCTTTCGAACTCGGTATGACTATAGATAAAGCAATCGAATTAAATCCAGAGCTAAAAGATAAGTATGAAAATGACGAAAAGATTAGGCAGTTGATAAATATATCAAGATCTCTTGAAGGCCTTCCAAGGCATGCTTCTACACATGCTGCAGGCGTAGTCATATCCAGTGAACCGCTCGTAAAATACGTACCACTGCAAAAAAATGAAGGCTCTATTGTTACACAGTTTACGATGACAACATTAGAAGAATTAGGCCTTTTAAAGATGGACTTTTTAGGTTTAAGGACACTTACCGTTATTAGAGATAGTTTGAATATCATAAAAGAAACCAGAGGGATAGATGTTGACATCGACAATATAGATTTTGAAGATAAAGAAGTCTATGCACTAATAAGCAAAGGCGATACTGAAGGTGTATTTCAATTAGAGTCATCTGGAATGAAACAGTTTATGACGGAACTAAGGCCAGAAAAGTTGGAAGATGTAATAGCGGGTATATCGCTGTATAGACCGGGGCCGATGGATCAAATACCCAGATACATAGAAAATAAAAATCACCCTGAAAATATAAAGTATGAACATCCACTTCTTAAACCAATTCTTGATGTCACTTATGGTTGCATGGTGTATCAGGAACAAGTTATGCAAATAGTAAGGGATCTGGCAGGATATTCATTGGGGAGATCTGACTTGGTTCGCCGTGCGATGGCGAAGAAAAAAATGAAGGTCATGGAGGAAGAGAGGAAAAACTTCATTTATGGAATCAAGGATGAAAATGGAAATTACATTGTACCGGGAGCTGTAAATAGAGGCGTCGATGAAGCTACAGCCAACAGGCTTTTTGATGAAATGATAGATTTTGCTAATTATGCATTCAATAAATCTCATGCTGCGGCTTATGCTGTTGTGGCATTTCAAACGGCATATTTAAAACGGTATTATCCCGTTGAATTTATGGCTGCATTGCTTAATAGCTTTGTTGACAATACAGATAAAGTGGCTTTTTATGTACAAGTTCTAAAAAAGATGGGCATACAGATTTTACCGCCAGACATAAATGAAAGTTATTCCTATTTTTCTGTCGTCAATGGCAAAATTAGATTTGGCCTTGCTGCTGTTAAGAATGTTGGATTAAACGCTACTTTAGAGATTGTAGAAGACAGAAGGAAAAATGGAAGATACACATCTATCATAGACTTTTTTGAGAGAATAGACGAAATGCAATTAAACAAAAAAGCTGTTGAAAGCTTAATAAAAGCCGGTGCATTTGATTCATTTGGCGTGTACAGATCCCAATTGCTGGCTGTATACGAAGGCATCATGGAAAGTATTCATAAAAGCAGAGAGAAAAATATAAAAGGACAGATATCCCTATTTGAAAGCGACGTAGAAAAACACAAAATCGACTATTCGCTTCCAGATATCAAAGAATTTTCAAAAGACGTAATACTTTCTATGGAAAAGGAAACAATGGGACTTTATATTAGCGGTCATCCACTTGACGAATATCAAGACGATATACGAAGAATAGCAAATTGCACCACGAGAGACTTGAAAAATGGGGATGATTCATTTGCGAAAAAGTCGGTCTTTGATGACCAAGATGTTGTTTTAGTAGGGATCGTTGAAAATAAGAAAATAAAGTTCACAAAAAATAATAATATGATGGCTTTTGTAAATCTTGCAGATTTGTACGGCACGATTGAAGTCATCGTATTTCCTGCTGTGTACGAAAGGTACTCAAAATTTTTAAGTGAAGATCTCCCTGTTGTAATAAAAGGCAAAGTTAGTTTGAGAGAAGATGAAGAGCCAAAGATTTTGTGCGATGAAGTTGAACCACTTACACACAGGATAAGGGAAAAACTATGGCTTAATGTGAAAGAACAAAAAGATGTAGAGAAGATTAAAGGTATCTTAACAAAATACAGAGGAAACATTCCCGTATTTATAAGATATGCAAATAAAAATCTTGCAGCTCAAAAAGACCTTTGGGTAAATGGTGCAAATGAGCTTTTGGATGAACTTGCAAGTGTACTTGGAGAAGAAAATGTTAAAATTGTATAACGCATAAATATATATTGATATTATACAAAAAATAAATTAAAATAGTAGTTAGAATATTCAAGGAGGCCTTTTTTATGTGGACTGTTATATATATGGCGCACAGCATGGAAGTTGCTGAAAAGGTCAAAGATGTGCTGACAAAAGAAGGCTTTTTGGTAAAATTAAAACCGCTAAAAAAAAATGTAGACAATAATGATGGATACTGTGAAGTCATGGTTCCTAATTCAGAAGCTCAGGATGCACAGAATATTATTATTGAATATGGTCTTTAATTACCCCTTATAAGGGGGACTTTTAATAAAATGGGACATATAATGACCCGGTTGGTAAGGAGGATATATTATGAGAACAATAGGAGTTTTAACAAGTGGTGGAGATGCACCAGGCATGAATGCTGCTATAAGGGCAGTAGTAAGATGCGGCATATATAACGGGCTAACAGTAAAAGGCATCATGAGAGGCTATCAAGGGCTCATAGACGACGAAATAGAAGACATGACATTGTCATCTGTAGGAGACATAATTCAAAGGGGCGGCACCATACTTCGTACAGCCAGAAGTGCAGAATTTAAGACAAAAGAAGGAAGAGCCAAGGCTGCAGAGGTATTGAAAAAGCACAATATTGAAGGGCTTGTGGTCATAGGTGGAGACGGTTCTTTTAGAGGTGCACAGCTTTTAAGTAATGAACATGGTGTTAATACAATCGGTATTCCGGGAACTATCGACAATGACATACCGTGCACAGATTATACAATTGGCTTTGATACTGCTTGCAATACTGCTATAGATGCCATAAACAAGATTAGAGACACAGCAACATCACACGAAAGAGCAAACATTATAGAGGTAATGGGAAGAAATGCCGGATACATAGCGCTTTATGCAGGACTTGCTGGAGGAGCAGAAATTATAATAATACCTGAAGTTAAATTTGACATTGATGAAGTGTGCGAAAAAATTTCGTACGGCATAAAGAGGGGCAAGCTGCATCACATAATTGTATTGGCTGAAGGCGTAATGAGCGGTCTAGAGCTTTCTAAGATGATTCAAGAGAGGCTTCCAAAATTGGATTTAAGGCATACGACGCTGGGGCACATACAAAGGGGCGGTGCACCTACTGTCATGGATAGGGTTATCGCTAGTCAAATGGGATCAAGAGCTGTAGAGCTTCTCTTAGAAAACAAATCTCAAAGGATAATAAGCATAAGAAATAATCAGATTGTAGATGATGATATTGATACTGCATTGGCAATGAAAAAAGAGTTTAATTTAAAGCTGTATGAACTTAGCAAAATATTATCAATTTAAGGAGTGAAGATATGCGTAGAACTAAGATAATATGTACGTTGGTCCTGCCAGTGAAAAGTATGAGATATTGAAAGAGCTTATAGAAAGTGGTCTAAATATTTGCAGGTTGAATTTTTCACATGGAGACCATCAAGAACATGGAAGCAGGATAGATAATATTATAAAGATTAGAGAAGAGCTTAAGCTGCCTATTGCAATTATGCTTGATACAAAAGGACCTGAAATAAGGACTGGTAAATTTAAAGGCGGCGTTGCAGAGCTAAAAGAAGGCCAGACATTTACGATAACATCAAGGGAAATTGAAGGAGATAATACTATTTGCTCTGTTTCATACAAGGGGCTTCCTCAAGATGTAGAGAGAGGTTCTCGCATATTGATTGATGACGGATTAGTATCATTGAAGGTCAATGACGTAAAAGGTGAAGATATAATATGCACCGTGGAGAATTCTGGTACGATAGGTGACCACAAAGGCGTAAATGTGCCTGGGACAAAGCTTAATTTGCCTGCTATAACGCAAAAAGACGTGGATGACATAGAATTTGGAATAAAAAAAGGGATTGACATGATTGCAGCGTCTTTTGTCAGAAAAGCAGCAGATGTAATCGCCATAAGAAGATTATTAGAAGACAATGACGCTGGCCATATACTTATCATATCCAAAATTGAAAACCGCGAAGGTGTAGAAAATATTGATGAAATAATTAAGGTTTCTGACGGCATAATGGTTGCCCGCGGTGATTTAGGTGTTGAAATTCCTATAGAGGAAATACCTATCGTTCAGAAGAGAATAATTGAAAAATGCAATAAAGCAGGTAAACCAGTCGTCACTGCTACTCAGATGCTTGATTCTATGATAAGAAATCCAAGGCCTACGAGGGCAGAAGTTACCGACGTAGCAAACGCTATATTAGACGGCACTGATGCAATAATGCTGTCTGGTGAAACAGCACAAGGCAAATATCCAGTAGAAGCATTTAAAACAATGTCAAAGATAGCCGAAAAAATAGAGACGTATATAAATTACAAAGAAAATTTGGACAAGAATGTTGACTACAATATTTCTATGACAAATGCTATAAGCCATGCAACATGCACTACCGCAAGAGATATAGGTGCGACTGCTATTATTACATCTACAATATCAGGTTACACTGCTCGAATGGTGTCTAAGTATAGACCGTCAGCTCCTATAATAGCAGTGACACCAGACAAAGGTGTGGCTAGAAGGCTTAGCATTGTATGGGGTGTACATCCGTTGATATCGCAAGAAGTCAGCTCTACAGATGAAATGATTGAAGTATCAGTAAATACAGCTTTAAACGAAGGATTAATTCGAAATGGCGATATTGTAGTAATATCGGCGGGAATACCTGTTGCGACTACAGGTACAACAAATATGTTGAAAGTTCACATTGTCGGCGATGTAATAGTAAAAGGTACGGGTATAGGTACTAAATCCATAAGTGGTGTTGTATCTATCATAAGAGATCCGTATAAGGATAAAGATAAGTTTAGAGAAGGAGACATCATTGTCGCTCAAAAAACGGAAAGGGATTATATGCCCATAATTGAGAAGGCTTCAGCTATTATAACAGAAGAAGGTGGACTAACATCCCATGCAGCAATAGTTGGGTTAAACTATGGATTGCCTGTTATTGTAGGATGTGAAGGAGTAACAGCTAAGCTAAAAGATGGAATGACGGTTACACTTGATACTGCAAGAGGATTGGCCTACAAAGGTATAGTGAATATAAAATAGGACAGGAAGTCATCTTCTTGTCTTTATTTTTTGAGGTGATGAATGTATGTATACTTGCGATGTTAAAATCAGGGTCAGATATGGCGAAACAGACAAGATGGGCATAGTGTATCATGCAAATTACTTAAACTGGTTTGAAATAGGAAGGACGGAATTTTTCAGATCTTTAGGCATGACTTATCGAGAACTAGAACAAAACAATATCATGCTTCCGGTGATAGATGTCAACTGTAAATATTTTTGGCCAGCAGAGTACGACGATGTCATCATCATAAAGACAAAGATAGGCTTTTTAAAAGGCACTAGGATAATATTTGAGTATGATATAATGAGAGAAGACGGAAATAAGCTTTTGGCACAAGGCATGACAGAACACCCGTTTACTACGCTTGACAGAAAGCCAGTAAATATAAAAAAGGTTTTGCCGAACGTTTACGATATGTTAAACAAATGTTATGGTGATGCTGATTAGATATTTTTAGAAATAAGTGTAAAGCATGAATACAATTCAATAAATTGGGTATAATGGTATTGGTAACCGATTATACTGTGGGCATTGTGCCCTATTTTTTTTTGCCTCTATGTAAAATCGGTTGCACAAAACTCCGATATAATGTAAAATGATATTGGAGGCGATGAAATTGAATAAAAAACTTATAAAATATCTACCTGTACTATTTCTTGCATCCAGCGTACTAAGTGGATGTGCCAACAATAATATATCAAGTATAAAAATTGAGAGATTGAATAATGTACAAGCAGTAAATGGCCCAGGTGAGGCTGATACATGGGCGAAAGCTCAGAAACAAGGTGTAGGGACTGCAAACAATTATACTTCGAAAGTATGGTTTACCCTTGCGGACGGAGCGATATCTGAGGTTTACTATCCGACTATAGATACTGCTGATGTAAAAGATCTTAAATTTTTTGTGACAGACGGAAAAACGTTTGTTTCAGATGAGACAAAAGATGCAATAAGCAAAGTTGAAAAATTCAGTGAGAAATCATTGGGATACAAAATTATTAACACAGATAAAGGTGGGAGATATAGGATAACTAAAGAAGTATTTACGGATGTAAAGCGGAATTCTCTAATAATGAAAACAAAGTTTGAAGCACTGAAAGGTAACATTGATGACTATAAGCTCTATGTAATGTACGACCCTCATGTAAAGAATCAGGGCAAATACAATGAAGGATATGCGATAAAAGCAAATGATGATGTGATGCTGATGGCTAAAAGAGATGATATATATACCGCTATGTCATCTGATATTGGTTGGAAAAATTATTCAATAGGGTATTATAAGGTAAATGACATTGAGACAGACCTTTATAAAAATATGCAAATGACTTATAATTACGACAGTGCAAGAGGCAATATCATAGAAGGTGCCGAGATAGATCTTAAGAAAAACAGCCAATTTGAAATCGTATTGTCTTTTGGACAAAGTGAAGATGAGGCAGTAAAAACAAACATAGAAACATTGAATGACAATTATGATAGCTTAAAGAGTGCGTATATAGACGAATGGGAAAAGTATTGCAATAGCCTTAATAATTTTGATGGAAAAGCAAATTCACTATATTTTAA
>JASBVU010000463.1 GCA_029960905.1 Thermoanaerobacterium sp. | reverse complement strand
TATAGATATTTTTAATTTTAATCATTTAATGCATCACACAGCCTTTTAGTCCATTGTTCAATTTTTGATTTATCATCAAACCAATATTCATTTAATAATGGCAAAAGTTCATATTTAACAACATACTCCATCCATTCGTTTGTTATTTCTTCATCTGTGCAAAAATAACTATGTCCAATTCTGAAGCCATCGCCAAGAGACTCGTCCTCGCTTATAAAATCATTTAAGGCTTTAACTTGCTCTATTAAAGCATTAAATTTAGAATTATTTGCTTCAAGTATTATTTTTTTAAATCCATCAGAGTCAAAAGCAGGTTTAATTTCAAAGAAGGCAAACCTCCTCCTAAGTGCATAATCCATTATTGCAAGGCTGCGGTCAGCTGTATTCATTGTACCAATAATATAAACATTTTTAGGAACAGAAAACAGCTCATTTGAGTAAAGTAAACGCATTTTTTCTCCACGCTTATCCTTTTCTATAAGCATAAGCAATTCGCCAAATATTTTGCTTAAATTTCCTCGATTGATCTCGTCGATGATAAAGAAATAATCACGTTCATCATCATCTTGAGCTGCCTTACAGAATTGATAAAATGGCCCCGGAGTGAGTTCAAAACCTTCTTTTGATGGATGAAAGCCCATGATAAAATCCTCGTAACTATAACTTTGGTGAAATTGGACAATCATGACTCGACTAATATCTTTTTTTTCCATTAGGGAAAAGGCAAGTCTTTTTGCAGTAAAAGTTTTTCCAACGCCAGGAGCACCTTGCAATATAATGTTTTTCTTTGTTTTTAGCAAATTAACCATCGTATTATACTGTTCTTCATTCACAAATACTTCACTAAGAAAGTCATCTTTTGTGTAAGGAGTATATATAACTTCCTTTTCTTCTTTGATGTCAATAGAATTTTCGTCAATAAATAAAGATTCTAGCTTTTGTACATAATCAGTATAGGAAGTAATATCAGTAAGTGTTTTTATAACAGCCTGCCCGGGGTGATCCCATTCTCCTTTGTGTGTCCATTTAATTTTATGAATATGTTTATACTTGTTGCGGCTATCATCAAATATATAATCAGATTCAATTATTCCTCGACCAATAACTTTATACATTCCTCTTTTGACATAAATAATATCTCCAATCTGAATTTCATTAGCAAATTGCCATGTAGCAAGAGCTGAGTTCTTGTATGAATATTCAGCACCATATAGTTCCTTCATTTTGTTTTTCATGGCTTCTTTGTTTGGATACTGTTTTAAATTACCCATTTCGTCCCAGCCTATTCCCATAATCCCTTCTGAATAAAATTCATCCCATTTGGTGGAATTATTACCAGGAGCATAAATCCAGTATCTTTTCGAAGAAACAGATGTTATGGATTTATCCTGATTTTTTGGTTCAATACGTATATATGTTCCATCAATGATACTATCCAAAGTATCAGCTTGTTCAGCAGTTAATTTATAGTTTGTAGCATTAGGAAAATTAATAATACTTACATTCTTTAGCCTTTCATCTGCCAAAAAATCTGCTTTCTTAATAATTGAATCTGTTAGTTTATGTGTTAGTTTAATATCCACAACAGGAGTTTCACTTGTGGTTATTTTATCAGAAACAAAATAAGGATCAGAGCTATTATCCTTTCTAATTTCCGGATCGCATTGTATGATGCCAGAAGCGACAATACCACCTTCAGAGCCTGACATCCATATATATGCGCGGTCACCTTTTTTGATCTGATTTTGGTATTGCTTTACAGTCCATGTTATTACGTCAAGATCTTTAACAGCGTCAATAACATTGTAATATTTTGGATTGCCCTGAAATATCCAACCAAAACTCTCTTTTTTATTCTGACTAATGGAAATTGAAGATAACCATGCTTCACGTGAAAGCTCAGGGAAACTGTGGTGTGGGTTGTCGCTTTTTTCAAACATACCTTTGAATACAGAAATCAGTTCTAAATATACTTTTGCACTTGGAACCTGTTTTAGATTAGAAATCTTTATAATGCTTTCAAAATAAGGATTGCCATCCTGTGTCAAATAACTTCTATTTCGTTCGTCAAGGTTCAAATAAGTATATGGTCGTATCCAATATAAGCCTATGGTTAGATTCCATTTAACTCCAAGTTGCTTTCTTA
>JASBVU010000462.1 GCA_029960905.1 Thermoanaerobacterium sp. | reverse complement strand
GATGAAATTGAGATAGGAATTGGAATACATGGTGAACCTGGTACACATAGGGAGAAGATAAAAAGTGCAAAAGAGATAGTTGCAGAGCTTATGGACAAAATTGTTTCTGATTTGCCGTTTAACGGCGGTGATGAAGTGGCATTGATGGTAAATGGACTTGGTGCTACACCTCTTTCAGAACTTTTCATAGCAAACAAAGAAGTAAATGAATACCTTATGGGAAAAAATATCAATGTTTATAAAACTTTCGTGGGCGAATACATGACATCGCTTGAAATGAGCGGATTTTCAATAACACTTTTAAAACTCGACGAAGAACTTAAATCGCTTTTAGATGCATCAGCAGATACACCAGCGTTTAAGCAATTATAGGATATGAGCCGAAAGGGATGATGATATTGATGTTGACAAAAAGTGACGTGATAAACATTTTAGATGACATAATAAAGATAATTGAAGATAATAGGCAATACCTTACAGATCTGGATGCGGCAATAGGTGATGCTGATCACGGCATAAATCTTGATAGGGGCTTTAAAGCAGTGAGAGATAAAATGACACAATTTTCAGATAAAGATATAGGCACAATACTTAAAAATGTTGGCATGGTTTTAGTTTCTACTGTCGGTGGAGCATCTGGACCACTTTATGGAACATTTTTCATGAGAATGGGCAATGTAGTATCAGGCAAAAACACATTAGATGAAAATGAAATTGTCGCGATGTTTGAGGCTGGTCTTGCTGGAATAAAAGAAAGAGGGAAAGCGCAAGCTGGAGACAAGACTATGATCGACGCGATGGAGCCTGCCCTGAATGAATTAAAGAAAGCATTAAGTGAAGGACGTGGTTTAAAGGAAGCTATAGGAGCGGCGGCAAATGATGCATACAATGGTGTTCTAATGACTAAAGATATCGCAGCACGAAAAGGCAGAGCCAGCTATCTTGGCGAAAGAAGCATAGGACATCAGGACCCGGGAGCAACATCAGCTTATTTGATGATAAAAACTGTTGCTAATTATGTAGATAAGTTGCAACAATGAAGAAAGGATTGGATGGCTTTGGTAGGTATAGTTATTGTATCCCATTCAAAAAAAGTGGCAGATGGCTTGTACGAATTGGCTGACCAGATGACAGGAGGGAAAATAAGAATAGGTAAATCTGGCGGCACCAAAGATGGACGATTAGGTACAAATGTAGATGAAATCGTAGAAGAAATAAAAAGGTGTGAAAGCGGCGATGGCGTTTTAATCTTAGTTGATTTAGGAAGTTCTGTCATGAGTGCTCAAATGGCATTAGAATTTCTTGACGAAGAATACGCGGGAAAAGTTGAAATAGCAGATGCACCTCTTGTTGAAGGAACGATTGCTGCAAGTGTAGAGGCTTCAATAGGCAGTGACATATTAAAAGTTAAAGCTGTAGCAGAAGCGGCTAAGAACCTTGTAAAGATTTAATTGCCTGGATAAAACCAGGCTTTATTTTTTTGTAGAAATTTTTATAAAAAAATATTAAAATATATAATATACAGAGGGGGGTGAAACAAATTTACGACCGTATAATTTCTGAATACGATACCAAATTGCGAACATATGTAGAAGAAAGGAGGTATATGGATGCGTATAAATACATTTTCAAACAGAAAAATCTCGTCAGCGACCTTGATAGAAATATTTACTTCTACTTAATTTTGTGGCAGGTTAAAGTAGAAATTTATCTTGGTATTATTGATGATGCAAAAGAACACTTTTTGAACATTTTTGATAATATTATTTTATCTAAGAATAACATATCATTATTTATTGAATGTGTGCTATTACTTGATATGTTCGAATTGTCGCTAAAAAAAGATGGCATATACGAACAATTGATGAATTGTGATGAAGAAAATAATTGGATAAATTTATATATTTTCATGTTAAGTTTCAAAAATAAAAGCAGGAATTATTCAATTGAGGACGAACTAGTATATATGGTAGAGAAAAATACTGACAGATTTTTTCAGTCATTGATACATACCATATTGGCAGAGGTGTACAAAGATGAGGGAAGCGAGAGATGGCATATTGAATTGAAAAAGGCTTATGAGCTTAATCACAACAATTTGAGAATGATTAGGCTAATGATACAGTGGGGCATTAAAGGGGATGATA
>JASBVU010000461.1 GCA_029960905.1 Thermoanaerobacterium sp. | reverse complement strand
TGAAAACACATCTTGCCGTAGCTCTTGCTATAGAAGCCCTATCTCAGGGGATATAGGTCTATTTTAGTAACCTTACAAGGCTTATTGAAGACCTCAAGAAAGCTTATGAAGAAAATCGATTGGAAAGATGAATGAAGATATATATCAGGCACAAACTTCTTATAATCGATTAAGTAGGTTATCTTCCCCTTAGATGGTCTTGGTTTAAATCTCTCTTTTAGCTAATAAGTGCTCGTTATGAAAAAGGAAGCATAATTCTCACTAGCAACAAAGGATTTGGGGAATGGGGAGAGCTTATGGGAGACCTGTGCTTGCTACCGCAGTACTGGCTAGATTATTATATCATGCTCATATAATCAACATAAGGGGCAACAGTTATCACTTGAAAAATAGACTAGAGACCGGCTTATATAGTAATCCGCATAAATAGTACTTTTAAATTTAAAAAAGCTAGGATAGGTCAATTTAAATTCGCTATTGGCCTATATATGGGTGTTAACATACCGAATAAATTAATAGATGGAGGATGGAATAACATGAATATTACATATGATGCCAAATCATTTTTGCTGGATAACAAAAGAATATGGATTGTGGCTGGAGAAGTACACTATTTCCGTCATCCAGCCGATGAATGGAGGCAGGTTTTGCTGCGTGCAAAACGTGCCGGTTTGAATGCTATTAGTACCTATGTTCCGTGGAATTTTCATGAAACCAGGGAAGGGATATTTGATTTTTATGGGGACAAGGATCTTGCACGCTATATTGATCTGATCGGCGAAATGGGCATGTATGCAATTTTAAGGCCTGGTCCCTATATTTGCAGTGAGTGGGATGGAGGAGGAATTCCTGCCTGGCTGTGTGCTAAACCCGTCAGGAGGTTCAGGGAGGATGATCCAGTATATATGGATGCAGTAGAGCGATGGTTTGACAAACTCCTTCCGATTATCAGTGCACGTCAGGTGACTCGGGGAGGGCCGGTTATTTTAATACAGAATGAGAATGAATATCCGGGTGGCTGGGATGAATCCATGCGTCGTTATATTAAAAAAATCAATACTATATTCAAGAGACACGGTATTGATGTTCCTATATTGGCATGTAATGTGCACAGAGCTACCAAAACTGAGGTACAGATAAATTGTACAATGGATGAAAGAGATCAGTTTTTCGATCCGGATATGATATTGACATATAACAGCCATGTAGACGTTGAGCCTGTATACCATCTTAAAAGTAAGCAGCCAAATGCTCCCCTTTTTGTGACTGAATTTTGGTGTGGGCAACCGGTATATTGGGGAAAACGCATAGACTACTGGCCACATCATTTGGATCAGGCCCGTGCGGCATACGAATATGCATCAGCAGGAGCACAGGTCTGTTATTATATGTTTGAGGGGGGTACTAACTTCGGATTTTGGGGAGGAAACAATATAGCTACTTCCTATGCTTCCAGCTATCCCGTTGGTGAGGGAGGAAAGCTAACGGAAAAATATTATGTTCTTCGTCCTTTTAATTTATTTTCTAACTATTTTGGAGAGTATTTGGCAGATAGTGTTGAAAGAACGGATAAGGCAAACATTCAATATCCCGATGGGATACGACTTATTGTTCGTGAATGCAGCAAAGGCTCTATGGCTTTTATATCTACTGCAGATAAAAGAAAAGAGATTCCTTTAACTTTAGCATCGGGAAAGTCCGTAAAAGTATTTTTGGGGGAAGTCGCCGCTACGGTTATTCCGATAGGCCTTGAAGTTTTTGATAATGTAATAGTTGACCATAGTAACCTGACTTTGCTTGCGAGGAACGAAGCGAAGAAAGTTATTATTCTTTTCGGGGTTGCAGGAACAGAAGGTGTAATCAGTATCAATGGAAAAGAAGAGTCTCTACTTGTGTGTAGGAGGAAGGTTTTGCATAAACAAATAGATGGTGTAAATGTTATTATCACAGATGAAGAAATGGCAAGACGATGCTGGATTGTTGATGATAGTATCGTGTTTGGTCCTGATTTTGTTGGTGAAATGGATTGTAATGGTTCTTTGGAACTTAAGATCAGCGATGGTACCCCAGAAGTTGTGTATTTGGATGCACAGGGGCATCCAGTATGTTGCCATTTCAGTTATAAAGAAAAAATATTTAAGACACCTGAATT
>JASBVU010000460.1 GCA_029960905.1 Thermoanaerobacterium sp. | reverse complement strand
CATAGATCTGTAACTATTGCGAATGCACTATACGATTTACTGAGAAAAAGGGATTACACAGCTATAATAAATCATAGAGATATTAGAGAAGAATAAGCGATATTATCTTTTAAACGACTTATTACAAAGGGGTTGCTTGTATGAAGAATTTTGCTTACTTAGATGGGCCAAAAGTTGTGGTGATTGGCGGCGGTACAGGATTATCAACAATGCTTAGAGGACTTAAAAAGTATACCAACAATATTACTGCAATCGTAACAGTTGCAGATGATGGAGGAGGCTCTGGAGTATTACGAGAGGATTTAGGCATTTTACCGCCTGGTGACATAAGAAATTGCATACTGGCGTTAGCAAACACTGAGCCTACAATGGAAAAGCTTTTACAATACAGGTTTACTGATGGGATGCTTAAAGGGCAGAGCTTTGGAAATCTTTTTTTAGCCGCAATGAATGGTATATCAGATAGTTTTGAAGAAGCTGTAAAAAAGATGAGTGAGGTCTTAGCCGTATCAGGTAAAGTTTTACCTGTCACATTGGATGACGTCAAACTTAAGGCTAAGTTAAAAAATGGGATAGTTATAGATGGAGAATCTTTAATACCGAAGCTGCAAATGAAAGAAAAAAGTCCAATAGAAAGGATATTTTTGGAGCCAAAAGATGCGAAACCGGTAAAAGAAGCTCTAACAGATATTATGGAAGCTGATGAAATTATTTTAGGTCCTGGGAGTCTATACACAAGCATAATACCAAATCTATTAGTTAATGATGTCTGTGAAGCAATAGAAGAGTCAAAAGCAATTAAGATATATGTGTGTAATATAATGACTCAACCTGGTGAGACAATTGGTTATGATGCCAATGCACACGTTGATGCACTTTTTTTACATGGGTTAAAATCTCTTGATTATGTCATTGTAAATAATGGCGAAATTCCCTATGAGTATAAAGATAGATATAAAGAAGATATGTCGCAACCTGTAAGTTATGATGTAGAAAGCTTTAGACAAAAAGGAATAAAAGTCATTGAAAAAGATGTGTTAGCAATAAGAAACAATTACATAAGGCATGATGAGCAAAAGCTTGCAGAGACGTTAATGGGACTAATTGGATGATTCATTCATAGTCTTTTTTCATAATAAGTAGAATTCTAGTAATTTATTTGCTGAAAGCAATATTGTAGAGCTTTCAAACCATTATTAAAATTTCTCCTAAATTAAAACTTAATAAACATTATTGACATTCTTTAGCAATAATTATATAATATTATTCAAGAAGAAACCGATTGCGCAACTTTTTGCACATTCTTTTCGGCACAATAATCTCAAATTATTTTATTTTAATATCAATTTAAGGAGATAAATGATTTTAAAAGGAGGTGACAGAATTAGGACATAAATTAATATAAAATTATTTCAATTCAAAAAACTTAGTGGGAGGTATCGATGTGTACAAAAAACTTTTAAGTAAGAAATTTACAAGTTTTATTATGTCGCTTTTATTGGTATTGACAGCGGCATTTTCTTCAATGCCATTTCACAATGTATATGCTGCTGACAATGCAAGCGTTGTAGCAAATATCGTTGGGGACTTTCAAGACCAACTGGGTGATTCTAACTGGAATATTGATAGTAACATTACCATAATGCAATATGTAGGAAATGGACTGTATGAATTTACTACGCCTACTCAACTAAAAGCTGGTAGTTATCAGTATAAAGTTGCATTAAATCATTCATGGAATGGTGGAGGTGTTCCATCTCAAGGAAATTTAACGCTGAACCTAACAAATGATTCATATGTTACATTCTGGTTTGACTATAATACACAATCTGTAACTGATTCTACAAAGTATACTCCAATATCTAATGACAAATTACCTAGATTAGTTGGAACAATTCAATCAGCTATTGGAGCAGGTAAAGATTGGGATCCAGGAACATCAACAGCAATAATGATAGATGATAATTTTGATAACGTTTATTCATATACTGCGCATATTCCAAAGGGTGACTATCAGTATAAGGTGACATTAGGGAATACATGGGATGAAAACTATGGCGCAAATGGTGTACAAAATGGTTCTAACATACAGCTAAACGTTATTAACGATGCTGATATAACATTTTTTTATGACGCAAATACGCATAATATCTGG
>JASBVU010000459.1 GCA_029960905.1 Thermoanaerobacterium sp. | reverse complement strand
GGGGACTATTTACGCTGATTATGTGCTTAATTCTAATGAAGCAGAAGTAGTAGCTGTAGTAGAGCCTTCTTTTGAACGTCGAGAAGCGATGAAAATAAAACATCATATAAAAGATGAACTAGCGTTTGAAAATGTAGATGATTTTTTTAATAAAGGGAAAATATGTGATGCTGTTATTATTGCTACAATGGATCAACAACATTTTGATATGACGATGAAAGCTTTGGAATTAGGATATGACATTTTATTGGAAAAACCTATTTCGCCTGTACCAGAAGAATGCTTATTAATTGAAAGAAAAGCAAAAGAAAAAGGCAATAAGCTTGTGGTTGCTCATGTGTTAAGATATGCGGCTATATATAAAAAATTAAAGGAAATTCTTGATAGTGGCGAATTAGGAAAAGTTATTACTATACAGCATAACGAAAATATAGGGAACTTTCATATGGCACATAGTTTTGTTAGAGGTAATTGGAGGAACAAACAAGAGACATCTCCTATAATATTGCAAAAATCATCACATGACTTTGATTTGTTGGCATGGTTAGTTAATAGTAAAGCAAAAAAGATAGCATCTTTTGGAGAATTAACCTATTTTAAAAAAGAGAATGCTCCTTATGGGAGCGGAGATAGATGTTTAGAATGTCCAGTTGCTGAGAATTGCCGATATGACGCAAAAAAAGTCTATTTGCCCATAAGAGGCAAATGGCCAGCTACAGCACTTACCCAAGATCAGTCTGAAGAAGGGATTTTAAAAGCTTTAGAAACTGGTCCTTACGGTAGATGCGTTTTTAAATGTGACAACGATGTTTGTGACCACCAAGTTACAATTATTGAATTTGAAAATGGTGTCACAGCAACGTTTAACCTTACAGCTTTTACAAATAAAATAAGGAGAACTTTTAAAATTATGTGTGAAAATGGTGAAATAAGAGGAGATGATAGTAAAAATGAGTTACAAATAATTAAATTTTCTTCAAATCAAGATGAACCAGAAGAATGTAAAGTAATAACCCCTGAACTTTTAGAAGGCTTTCATGGTGGTGGTGATACAGGGTTAATGAGAGAATTTATTTCTGTATTAAAAGACGATAAAACAGATGCAAAAACTTCAGTAGAAAAATCAATGGAAAGTCATTTGATGGCTTTTGCTGCTGAAGAGTCTAGAGTTACTGGCAAAACTATTTTTATGGAAGAATATAGACAACATATACTTAAGAAATTAAACAGGAGGAACTAAGATGTTTTTTCTTGGAGTCGATGGTGGTGGCACTAAAACAAAATTTGTCTTAATTAATGAGAGATTGGAAGTTTGTTCTGTTGTTGAAACCACTACTACCCATATATTTCAAGTAGGTGAAAAAGGCATTATTGACGTACTTAAAAAGGGTTTGGGTGACATTATTAGTAAAACAAATATAAATAAACAAGATATAGAATATGTAGTGTTAGGGATGCCTGGTTATACAGAAATAAAGAGTAATGATTCTGACATAGAAAAAGCGGTTGGAGAAGTATTTTCATTTACAAAGTATTATATAGCCAATGATGCTGAAATAAGTTGGGCAGGTGCACTTGCTTGTAAACCCGGAATTAGTATTGTAGCAGGTACAGGTTCTATAGGTTTTGCAGTAGATCCTCAAGGCAATAAAGTAAGAACAGGAGGATGGGGGGATTTTATAGGAGATGAAGGTAGTGCTCATTGGATTGCAAGAAAAGTATTAGAAATGTATAGCAAACAAAAGGATGGTCGTTTGCCACCTTCTGTACTGGTTGATATAATTGAAAGGGAATATCATATAAAAGATGAATATGAATTGATTGATATTATTCATAATCGATATAAATTAGATAGAAGAAAAATTGCGAGATTTTCTTTATGTGCTTTTAATGCCGCACAACATGGTTGTCAATATTCAAAGGTTATCTTTGAAAAAGCAGCTTTTGAGTTATATTTGCACATAGAAGCTTTGCTTAAAAAAACTAGTTTTCCAGATCGTGTTTTAGTATCTTATACTGGAGGACTATTCAAAGCAGGTGACTTTATTCTTAAGCCATTTAAGGAGCTATTAGAAGGATTGAATGATAAAATTGATTTAATAACTCCTTACATGGAACCGGCTTTTGGAGCAGCATTTTATGCATATTTAATTAGTAGAAAAAAAGAACCTACAGAAGAATTG
>JASBVU010000458.1 GCA_029960905.1 Thermoanaerobacterium sp. | reverse complement strand
CGTTTAAACCTAATATGGCCCAATGTTCCTTTTCATTTACTTCCCAATTTATATCTTTTAATATAGCTCGATTTTCTTTAATCAAGGACATATTATTCATACTTATGATATTTTCCATTCACGCTGCACCTCTATTTTTAAGAATATTATAACAAATCAATTACTTAAAAAACATAAAAATAGATACAATGTTTCTCGATAGCTATCTTTTTCGTTTTATTTCAGCTAAAATGTGTTCTAATCTTTTAGGCTCCTCTATTTCTTCTTCCGTTAAAAATTCTTGGAGTTCAAGCTCTTTCGCCATTTCTATGTACTCTTCATACAATTCGATTATTATCTCTTCCTTTGCTTCCATTCCTTCGACATATTCAGATTCAGGTATACTATTCTCCTCTAACCATTGGGCTATCCGATCCATGTTCCATTTCTGGTTTGCTATTAGTTTTGTAGCAAAATATAAATCCCAATCTGTGATGAAAAGTGTATAGCAATATAACTTCAAAATAGATGCCGCAGTAATTATACCAAGTATATTCCTTATCCAATAAGAAAATCCGGGCTAAGCCATAAGCCCGGTCTTTACAGTTTATATATTGAATGAAAGCTCATAAATGTGATCGACGGCTCATATATCAGAATGACGGCTCATATATCAGAATGACGGCTCATATATCAGAATGACGGCTCATAAACAAAATTAACGGCTCATATATTAAAATAAAGGCTCATAAACCTAAAATAAAAGCTCATAACCACCCTTTGATTTTGATTTAAAGTTAGTAAACTCCTTATCTTCCAGAAAAAATCCCCAGTATGCACCTCCAAACGGTTCAATAATTCTATATGATATAGTCTCAGGTACAAAAACTCTCAATTGTTTTGGTTTTACATAAACTTTTTCTCCTGTTTTCAGCTGCAAGTTTTTATATAAATCTTTTGTTAGTTCAGCTTCAAGAAACTCTTCTGTATCATTTCTTTTTAGTTCAAGGTGAACAATCGGACCTACAACATGTATATGCTTGATAGTTGCTGAAACTCCATCGTAACTGTTTCCTTCTCTTTCGATGCTAATATCGTGAGGACGAACATATCCAACGGCTGTTTTGTTTTCTGCATCAGAAAATTCAGGGGCATCGTTTTGAAAATTCCCTTGATGAAGCTTTCCTTTATGAAGACGACCTCGGAATAAATTCACATTCCCTAAAAAGTCATAAACAAAAGGACTGTTCGGATGGTCATATACCTCTTCAGGGCTTCCGATTTGCTCAATTTTTCCTTCGTTCATGATGACAACACGGTCTGCTACGTCTAAAGCTTCTTCTTGGTCATGGGTGACAAATATGCTTGTGATATGAAAATTATTTTAATAATGGTTTTTGGGTATTGAACATAATGAAATCCCCCTTTTATTTTATTATTTATTAAAATAAAAAGGCTGCTATCTTTAGAATAAAGATTAGCAGCCTTCAGTTTGTCTGATGAGCGCAAATAATCGTATTTTAACAGGTGGTTTATATCGATATATTATCCTTACTTTTCCAACCCGTCAAATAGGAATTTCGTTTTATTTAAAAAAACTTTCGTGAATGTTTTCAAAGTTTGCGATACTAAGATCAATGAAGAAAAGTCCAACTAATAAAATAAAGAAATTGCTTCATTATACATGATAAAAGTAATTTTCACCATATAGTTGCAGCAACTATTCCAAGTAAAATTCCGATTATTGTGCTAGACAGTGTTCCGATAAGATAATACTCGGCGAATTGTTTATGTTCAAATTGCTTAAATCGCGTTAATGTTTTTAACGCCGCTAAAAAGGCTAATCCCTGTGGTAAATTGATTATCATTAGGATCACAATGAGAGTCCGCTCGAGCATGCCGATGATTTGACCAATTTTTGTTGGTGAATCATGGAAATACTGTTCTGTTTTAATAGTGGTAATTTCAGTTTCTTTTCTTCCATCATTTTCATATTTCGTTTTTACTTCTGTCTTTTCATCTGATATGCGATATATTCCTTCTTGAAATTCAGTGTTTGGAGCAATATTTTTTAATAGAATTCCAAGAAAATAACCAGCTCCATATGTGGCTAAAATAATAACGCAAATGGTAGCGGTGATCTTTTCATAAATACTAAGATTACCTGTAAATACCGTATAAAACGTATGGATATTATCGATATATGGCCAT
>JASBVU010000457.1 GCA_029960905.1 Thermoanaerobacterium sp. | reverse complement strand
TAGATCCAGATGTTCAGCCAGAAATCGTAGCAATGATAGGTTCTTCAGTTGCTTTATCGATATCGGATATTCCATTTAATGGGCCTACAGGTTCAGTTTCAGTAGCACTTGTAGATGGGAATTTTATAATAAACCCGGACTTGAAAGCTAGAGAAAAAAGTGATTTGCATTTAACTGTATCTGGTACAAAAGATGCCATAATGATGGTTGAAGCTGGTGCTAACGAGATTCCAGAAGAGGTAATGTTAGATGCAATTATGTACGCTCATGAGTACATAAAAAAAATAGTTGAATTTATAGAAGGCATTGTAAAAGAAGTAGGTCTTCCAAAAGCAGAAGTAACAGTACATGAAATAGATGCTAATTTAGAACAGCAGGTCAGAGAATATGCCACCGAAAAAATATATAATGCTTTAAGGACAGAAGAGAAAAAAGAAAGAAACGACAATATAGATAAAGTTGAAGAAGAAGTATTAGAACATTTTAAAGATGAATATCCAGACAATCTTACAGATATTGATGAAGTTTTATATACAATTACAAAAGAGCAGATGCGAAAAATGATTACCGAAGAGAAAATAAGGGTGGATGGTAGAGGATTGGATGATATAAGGCCAATAACTTGCGATGTCGGTGTTTTACCGCGAACGCATGGATCAGCCATATTTACTCGTGGGCAAACGCAGGTTATGACGGTTGCAACACTAGGTCCTCTTGGAGATATACAGATTCTTGATGGTTTAGGTGATGAAGAATCAAAGCGGTATATGCATCATTATAATTTCCCTCCTTTTAGCGTAGGTGAAACAAGACCGTTAAGAGGTCCTGGAAGAAGAGAAATAGGACATGGTGCATTAGCAGAGAGGGCGCTAGAACCTATGATACCTTCAGAAGAAGAATTTCCTTACACAATTAGATTGGTTTCTGAAGTGTTAAGTTCAAATGGTTCTACTTCACAAGCGAGTGTATGTGGAAGTACTTTAGCTCTCATGGATGCTGGCGTACCTATTAAGGCACCAGTTGCAGGTGTTGCAATGGGACTTATTAAAGAAGGTGATACAGTATCTATCTTGACCGACATACAAGGGATAGAAGATTTCCTTGGAGATATGGATTTTAAAGTTGCAGGTACTGAAAAAGGGATAACGGCAATTCAAATGGATATAAAAATAGCTGGTATTGATCGCGATATTCTTTCGTTAGCGTTGGAAAAAGCACGAAAAGGTAGGCTTTTTATTTTAAACAAGATGTTGGAAGCTATAAAGGAGCCAAGAAAAGAATTGTCCCCTTATGCTCCTAGGATAATAAGCTTAAATGTAGATCCAGAAAAAATAAGGGATATAATTGGAGCTGGTGGCAAAACGATAAATAAGATAATAGCAGATACTGGTGTTAAAATAGACATAGAAGACGATGGAAGAGTATTTATATCATCAACTGATTTAAAAGCTGGTGAGAAGGCCAAAATGATCATTGAAGCAATAACAAAAGATGTAGAAGTAGGGGCAATTTATTTAGGCAAAGTAACAAGATTAGCTTCATTTGGCGCTTTTGTGGAAATTGCTCCTGGCAAAGAGGGATTAGTTCATATATCGAAATTAGATAAAAAACATGTAAATAAAGTCGAAGATGTAGTAAACATTGGTGATGAAATATTAGTAAAAGTAACAGAAATTGATAAACAGGGACGAATAAATTTGTCAAGAAAAGATGCTTTGCCAGATGAACTCAAAAGTGACAAAGAAATGTAAATACATAAACCGTATATGGTTTATGTTTTTTATTTATTAATAATTTAATAAAAAAGTAATATCTGATAGCACCACCTAATAAAATTTATTAAAGAAATAAATAAGGTGGTGTAAATGATGAAGATATATTATATAAAATATCCTAAAAAAACTACCGTAATATTGATTTTAACAATAATTATTGCGATAATTTTATTGGGAATATTGATTAATCGTTCTATCTCTACATTTAATACAAATGATCCTATTTATAAAGGTGACACAAACGACAAAAAAATAGCTTTTGCTTGCAATGTAGCATGGGGTAATGAATACATCCCAAAGATGCTGGAAATATTTAAAGCGAACAACATAAAGATAACTTTCTTTTTTGAGGGACAATGGGCTGAGAAGAATCCAGAAATAGTCAAACAAATTGCAACCGAAGGTCATGAGATAGCAA
>JASBVU010000456.1 GCA_029960905.1 Thermoanaerobacterium sp. | reverse complement strand
CCCAGTGAAGCTTTTGGAATAGTACAGCTTGAGGCTATGATATATGGTAAACCCGTAATAAATACGAATTTACCAACCGGAGTACCTTGGGTTAGCCTTAATGACGTGTCTGGTTTAACGGTTGAGCCTTCAAATTCCAAACAATTGGCAGAGGCTATAGAAAAACTTTATTTTGATGAGGAATTATATGCAAGGTTAGCCCGAGGTGCACTGGAAAGGTTTAACGAATATTTTGATTCTGATGTTACAAACAAGATTTTATACAACTTATATGCTGATGTTATAACTAAAAAAGTTTAAAAGTTATCATTATAAACGATATGATCGGAAGGATGAACGTTATGATAACAGGGATAATCATGGCAGGGGGACGGGGCGAACGATTTTGGCCTAAGAGTAGGATGAAGATGCCTAAGCAATTTTTAAATCTTTTCGGAGAAAAAACGATGATTCAGCAAACAGTGGACAGGCTTACAAAGATTATGCCCCTGGAAAATATCTTTGTTGTTACCAATATTGACTTTGTGGAATTAGTGAGTCAGCAAATTCCTAATTTGCCTCATGAGAATATTTTAATTGAGCCTATGAGTAAAAATACTGCAGCCTGTATTGGCATTGCAGCCCTTCGTACAGAAAAGATTGATAGGGATTCGATAATGGTTGTTGTTCCATCTGATCATGTTATAAAGGATGAAGAAAAATATATAGAAGCGTTGGAAACGGCAATACAAGAGGCAAAAAAAGGTGACAATCTAGTAATAATAGGCATTAAGCCTACGCGCCCGGAAACAGGATATGGTTATATAAACTTTGATGAAAATACAAAAAAAGTAGTAAATAAAAATTGCGTGTATAAAGTTGAAAGGTTTGTTGAAAAACCCGACTACAGTACGGCGATAAAGTATATAGGAAGTGGAAATTATCTCTGGAATAGCGGGATGTTTATATGGAAAACATCCTCAATACTCAGTGCTATGAAGAAGTATATGCCTGATTTATATAATTCGCTGGAGCGAATAAGAGAACATATTGATTCAGATGATATGGAAAAAGTACTTTATGAAGAATATTCCCAATTAGAGAGTATATCGATTGATTACGGAATAATGGAAAAAGCGAAAAATGTATATGTTGTGCTAGGAGATTTTGGTTGGGATGATGTGGGAAGCTGGCTTGCTATTGAAAGAATTTACCAGAAAGATGAATGTGGGAATGTCACAAGGGGTAATGTGTTTAAAGTGGATACAAGAAATTGTATAATAATGGGTGAGAATAGGCTTATTGCAGTTGTGGGTGTGGAAAACCTTGTTGTGGTAGACACAGAAGATGTAGTTTTCGTATGCGCTAAAGATAAGGTTCAAAATATGAAGGATATATTAAGTCAGCTGAAAGAGGAAGGCAAGTATGTTTAGTGGAGGGTTCTTGATATGTCAAAGATTTGCGCAGTAATTGTCACTTATAATAGAAAAGAGTGCTTGAAGAGGTGTGTTGATAGTATTCTCAATCAAACGGTAAAAGTTGATAAAATATTAATAATAGACAATGCCAGTAGTGACGGGACCCAAGAGTTCCTTTTATCTGAAGGATATTTGACGCTGCCCGTAGTCGATTATAGAAGACTTGATGAGAATATCGGGGGAGCGGGTGGCTTTAATAAAGGGATGAAAATTGCGTTTGATGAAGGTTATGATTGGATATGGGCAATGGACGATGATGGAATTCCCTCCTCTACATGTTTAGAAAAGTTATTGAATGCATCTGATGAAACAGGAGCGAAGTATGTTGCACCGTTAGTTATAAATATTGAGAATGAAAATGAGCTGAGTTTTGGACTATATTCATCCGAATGCAGGAAGATTATTAGAGACAGAAATTACTTTGAAAAACGTGGAATTAGATACTTTTATGGAGAAGCCAATCCATTTAATGGCGTATTGATTCATAGAGATATAATCGATGCGGTGGGGTTACCCAAAGCAGAAATGTTTATTTGGGGTGATGAAACGGAATACTTGATGAGAGTAAAAAAACATAAGTTTGACGTTGTCACTTGTATTGATGCTATACATAAACACCCGAAAGATAGGGTTACCGTTAGAAGAACTTTCATGGGGTTTGCTGGGGTCGCAGTTACGGGAGATAGATTTAGAGATTATGTAAGGGCGAGAAATCATGCTTATATATACAGTCGGT
>JASBVU010000455.1 GCA_029960905.1 Thermoanaerobacterium sp. | reverse complement strand
AGAAAAGGAAAGAAGTCCTGGCATAAGCCGGACTTTTTCTTTTTTGTAGTGCAATGTATGGTATAATATAGGTAAATCGAATATTTAGCTTAAGGAGCTGATGCAGGTGTCTAAATGTGAAGATGAATTTTTGATAAAATACATAAATTTAAAAAGGCATGAGTACATAAATGACCTTCAAGTTTTGCTAGGATATGCACAGCTTGGAAAGTCTGATAAGATTTATGAATACATTCAAAAAATCATTGATGAGTGCAACAATGAGCGCAACGTATTTAATAGCGATATGGATAGTATCATGAATTTTATTAAAAATAAGATAGAGGAGAAATAAATTTAAAGTAGGTGATGATGTGTTTATAGACAGCGCAAAAATTTTTATAAAGTCGGGAAACGGTGGAAATGGCGTTATATCATTTAGGAGAGAAAAATACGTAGCGTATGGTGGCCCTGACGGTGGCGATGGAGGAAGAGGCGGTGATGTGATATTCATTGCCGATCCAAATATTTCTACTTTGATGGACTTCAAATACAAAAGAAAGTACGTTGCAGAAAGTGGTGAAAATGGCAGCGGAAACAACAAATATGGCAAAGACGGTGATGATCTATATATTAAAGTTCCCGTTGGAACTCAAATAATAAGAGATGATACTAATGAATTGATAGCAGATCTTGCAAAACCTGGGCAAAAAGCTATAGTTCTAAGGGGTGGCAAAGGCGGCAGGGGAAATGCAAAATTTGCTTCAGCAACTTTAAAAACTCCAAGATTTGCAGAAAGTGGAGAGGAAGGCAAAGAACTTTATGTGCGTCTAGAGTTAAAGCTATTGGCAGATGTAGGACTTGTAGGATTTCCTAATGCTGGCAAGTCAACATTGCTTGCAGCATGTACAAATGCAAGGCCTAAAATAGCAAATTACCCATTCACGACCTTATATCCAAATTTAGGCGTCGTATATCATAAAGGAAAGTCCTTTGTCATGGCTGATATACCGGGGCTTATTGAAGGCGCCCATAAAGGTGAAGGGCTTGGATATGACTTTTTAAAGCATATTGAGAGGACAAAGTTGATATTGCACATTGTGGATGTTTCAAATCCGATGTCGGATCCTATAGATGATTTCAAGAAAATAAATGATGAGATGTATCTGTACAGCGACAGATTAAAAGAAATTCCGCAAATTGCCGTTTTAAATAAAATAGATGCAGTTGATCCGTCATTAATTAATTTAGATGATATCATTGCAAAGATGAAAAATCTTGGATATGATGTTTTTAAAATATCTGCTATGATAGGTGATGGTATTGACGGACTTCTTGACAAGACGATTGAGATGCTTGATAAGTTTAAAGTAGATGTTGAGGAAAACACAGAAGATGTCATTATCTACAATATGCCTAAAGAAGAAGAAACTGTCGAAATTGAAGTAAAAAATGGCGTTTACTATTTAAGTGGAACGAAAATAGATAGATTGTTGAAAAGAGTAAATCTGCAAGATGAAAATTCACTTAGATATTTTGAAATGATATTGAAAAAGTCAGGTGTAATAGATATGCTTAAAGAAAATGGATTTAAAGATGGTGATGCGATAAATGTGAGAGATTTTGAATTCGAGTATTACGAATAACCCAAAAACGCGTTGTCAAGTCCAATATTGTCTCTAAAAGTTTATTATTGTATAATTTACGTATGAAAAATTGTTTTTGAATTTTAAGTGGAGGATATTTAGATGACTAACAACTTACAAAGGATTGGCATTATGGGTGGTACTTTCGATCCGATACATTTTGGTCACCTTGTTACAGCGGAGGCTGTCAGGGACCAATTTGACTTAGATAAGGTTATATTTGTTCCATCAGGTAATCCACCACATAAAGTCAAAAGAAACATTACTGATAAGAGAGTAAGGTATTTGATGACGATTCTTGCTACTGTCACAAATCCGTATTTTGAAGTTTCTGCCATTGAGATAGAGAGGGAAGGATACACCTACACTATTGATACGCTAAAAGAATTTAAAAAGATATATGGAGAAGAAACACAGATATTTTTCATAACGGGTGCTGATGCCATACTAGAAATTTTAACATGGAAAAACGCCGAAGAGCTTTTAAAGATGTGCAATTTTGTTGCTGCTACAAGGCCAGGTTATGCAGGTGATAGCATAAGCGAAAAGATTGATTACATCAAGAGAATAA
>JASBVU010000454.1 GCA_029960905.1 Thermoanaerobacterium sp. | reverse complement strand
GTTTCATCATAAACAGGCAGATTTTGCCTTGTTAATATCAATGCTGTTGGACCATCTTTTTTGTTAAGAGCGTAGCACCATGCAGCAGAAACCTCTTTTGAATCTGCAGGCCTTATAACTGTCAGATTTGGAATACTCCTTAACATTGGTAAATGCTCTATCGGCTCATGTGTCGGGCCATCCTCACCAACACCAATGCTATCATGGGTAAATACGTAAACAACAGGAAGCTTCATCAATGCAGATAGCCTTACAGCACCTTTCATATAATCACTGAATACGAGGAATGTAGATACATAAGGTATAAGACCACCATAAGCAGCCATTCCATTCGCTATTGCCGCCATTGCATGTTCTCTAACTCCAAAGTGGAAGTTTGAACCACCTCTGTTTTCGCTGCTATAATCACCTCTATCTTTCGTGTAAGTCTTTGTAGATGGTGCAAGATCTGCAGAACCACCGATTAGGTTCGGAACAAGCTTAACTAAATAATTCAAAACATCTCCAGATGATGACCTTGTCGCTGTTTTTACTTTAAAATTCCAAAGCCCTTCATCAGCGACTAAATCAACCGGCAATTTCTCACTGTGCCACTTATCCCACTCTTCTGCTAATTCAGGATAGTCTTTTCTATAATTTTCAAACATCGCATTCCATTTATCTTCCTCTTTTTTTAACTCTTCTATGATATTTTCGAAATGTTTACGTACTTCATCAGGAACATAAAATTCCTCGTCGTACTCCCATCCCAAAAACTTCTTAGTCGCTTCTACATTTTTTTCTCCCAGCGGCTCTCCATGTGCTGAAGTTTTTCCTTGCTTCTCTGGACAGCCGTATCCAATCGTTGTCTTTACTATGATTAGTGACGGCCTTTCTTTGTCTGCCTTCGCTTCTTCAATGGCTCTTCCTATCTTTTCTACGTCATTGCCATCATCTACTTTTATAACTTGCCAACCATAAGCCTCAAATCTTTTACCAACATCTTCTGTAAAAGCAATATCCGTACCACCTTCGATAGAAATATTGTTAGAATCGTACAATGCAATCAACTTGCCAAGCTTTAGCGTTCCTGCTAAAGAACACGCTTCAGAAGAAATGCCTTCCATGAGGCATCCATCGCCAACAATAGCGTATGTATAATTATCTACTATGTCATACCCTGGACGATTAAATTTGCTTGCCATGTAAGTCTCAGCGATTGCCATACCAACAGCGTTTGAAATGCCTTGTCCCAATGGGCCTGTAGTAATTTCAACACCTGGTGTATGTCCATATTCTGGATGCCCGGGAGTCAAACTTTGCCATTGCCTAAAATTCTTAAGATCTTCTATTGTAAGTCCATAACCAAAGAGATGCAACAATGAATATAAAAGTGCAGAACCGTGTCCAGCAGATAGTATAAATCTATCTCTTCCAGCCCATTTAGGATTTCTCGGACTGTGTTTTAAATATTTGGCCCACAACGTATACGCCATCGGCGCAGAACCCATAGGCATGCCCGGATGTCCGGAGTTGGCCTTTTGCACCTGTTCGATTGAAAGTATACGTATAGTATTAATTGCTAATTCATCGATCCTGTTCATACTTAACTCTCCTTTGTTTTTTTAATTACCATTAATATTATATCATTGGGCAAATCGTAATAAAAGAATTTAACTTAAAATTCGAGCAAGTTATGAATTATTTTTATATTTTGCACACTTTTCTTGTTGAGTTTTATAAGAATAACAACAAAACTAATTCACTTAGTTATTGACTAGATGAATATACTGTGATATAATAAATTTCGTCGCAGGGGAGTAGCTCAATTGGTAGAGCGGCGGTCTCCAAAACCGTAGGTTGCGAGTTCGATTCTTGTCTCCCCTGCCATTTTTATGCCTAAAATGCTTTTTAATTACAAGATTCATTATTACTCTAATGTTTTTTTGTAATCTTCGTTGCTTATTTTGTCTACCTCTTCAACATATCCAGAATTATAATCGTCGTAATCGTCATCATAATTATCAAGCCCTGCTTTAGTCTTATTATACCTTGCTACAGCTTGATATGAATCTTCGGCATCAAATTGATTTTCATCTTTAGAATCCATATACCCCCATCCGAAAGGGTATTTAATAGTTCTTTCTTCATTTGGACGTGAAAATCCAAGATCGCTTAATTTCAAATCATTATTTTTAGCGCATTTTGCACATAAAGG
>JASBVU010000453.1 GCA_029960905.1 Thermoanaerobacterium sp. | reverse complement strand
CAGGAATAGAAAAAGCAAACTGAACTGGCTGTCGGTAATAAAGAGAAAAAATTATTGTCAGAATTCCTCCAGTTATGAATATAACAGTAAGCCATGATATTGCTAAATTATCAGCTAGTTTTGCATCATTTACAAGTTTTAAAAGCAAAAACACGGGTCCTTCCCCAAAAAGAATAGCAGCAATGGCAACCCCAATCCCTGCCGGTGTTAAGCTCTTTTTAAAATCTCTCACAGATTCTGATATCGAACTACCTTTTTCCATGTTTAACATAAAAATCCCCCCTTTTTTTCCCTTTTAAAGCCATCATACAAAGCTTATAGTATGATGGCTTTGGATACATCTCATAATAATTTTGAATATTTTTTTTGGAGTTCAGCATACTTTCTGCCAACAATCCTTGCTCCTTCGGCAAATTCTTCAGGAATGTGGTTGTATGGAGGTCTGCAAGGCCCTGCCTTTACAAGTCCTGCAGCATCAAAACGTATTTTTTCAAGTGGTATATTATATTTTGAGAATTCATGAAAGCTTCCGTGCGGGAAAAGCGTTTTATAGGCTTCTCTAAGTTCATTGGTTATGGTTTTGGCAGTAACTTCATCTCCAGTTTCTATCGCTTTTTTAAGCATAAGCAATGGTGCCATTCCACAATTCCCACTTCCTGTCCATATAGCCTTTGCTTTGTCTGGAGCCCATTTCCATGCATAATACCAATCACTATCTAAAGGCATAATTACTATATTATCTCCTGCTGCAGCAATATCTGCAAGATACTGTGGCCCTACGGAGATATATTTTGATGCAATAATATTTGGAATTTGGGCTAATTTAGAATATGTTTTAGGTGTTAGTTTGCCTTTAAATGCTTCTGGATTATCATATATTATAACTGGAGCGTCTGGTAACGCCTCTGCCACATCACTATAAAATCCTACAATAGTATCTTCATCCATTTCAACCCACATCGGTCTGCCTAAAAACAGACCTGTTGCCCCCATTCTCATAGCATCTTTAGACCGCCTTATGGTATCTCTTGTGTTTAGTGTCGTGGCACCTACAAATATTGGCACTCTACCATTTGCAGTTTCGATAACCTTTTCATTAAATTTATACCATTCTGTTTCAGTAAGAGTAGCTCCTTCACCGAATGTACCATTAGTCATAATTGCATCTACATGGTTATCTATTAACATGTTTACCATTCTAGCTGTTTCTTCATAGTCTACAGAATCTTCACAATCCCATCTTCCAGCATCCTGTGTGGCTGGTGTCGGTATAATATTGTAGATTCCATGAACATCTTTTGAAGTAAATTTTAAACTCATAATATACCCCCTTAAACATTTTCTTACTGACATTCTAGCATGCTAGTATGTTAATGTCAATACTAATTCAAATATTTTTATTGATTTTTTTTTAGCTATAAGCTATTATTTTATTGATAGTACACTAGAAAGGATGTGCAAGAATCTTGACATATATAAAAAAGAGTGAGTTGGCTTATAATAAAATAAAAGACTGGCTTTTAAATGGAAATCTAAAACCGGGCGAAATTATTTCTTCATATAAAATATCTGAAGCTTTAAATTTAAGTAGAACACCAATAGCATTGGCACTTAAGAAACTAGAACAAGAAGGTTTTATAGAAATTATACCGCAGGTAGGATGCATGATAAAACTGCCAAATATAAATGAGGCAGAAGAAGATTTCCTTATAAGAGCAATATTGGAAGGTTTTGCAACTGAAATGGCTACATATAATTGCTCTTATGATGATATAAATGAATTAAAAAATATACATGCTGAGAGCACAATTGCAGCCAAAAAAAACGATGCAGCCTTATATGCAAGTTATAACAAAAAATTTCACTTTAAAATAACGAAAATGTCTAAAATGTCTCGCCTTATCTCACTATTGTCGAATTTTTGGGATAATATAAGTTATTATTCTGCTGGCATAGATTTTTTATCTGAAAGGTATGATATATCTGTGGAAGAACATAGAAATATTATTTCAGCTATTGAAGAAGGTGATGCAGAAAAAGCTAGGTCTTTAATGGAAAACCATTTAAGAAAATGTAGCGGAGATTTTTGTAATTCTTTAAAAAATAAAATTAGCTCTAATTTTCCAAAATAATGTCCAATACTGGTATTTTATTATCATAACTTTATTGAAATTTATTCCTGAATAATGCGAAAGAATT
>JASBVU010000452.1 GCA_029960905.1 Thermoanaerobacterium sp. | reverse complement strand
TAAGATCAAAGCATAGTTTGTCGCCAAATCATACCCTCCTCATTACTTTAAATTGAACATTGAATCAACTTCATCTTGTATATCGCCCGCAATATCAAAATTGTCCGGCACAATTAAGAATATGCTGTTAGCAATTTTTTTAATTTCACCATTTAGCGCAAAAACAGCACCACTTAAAAAATCTATAAGCCTTTGTGCATCGTTTCTTTCCATATTTTGAAGATCAATAATTATAGGCTTTTTATTTTTTATGTTTTCAAGTATTGTCTGTGCCTGTTCAAAACTATCTGGCTTCAAAATAATCACTTTTATCTGTGATTGTGTGTGTATATTCACTATCTTTGGTTTTTGACTAAACGGTAATTCATTTTCCACTTTTTCAACATTCCCTTCGTCTTCCTGTTCGTCAAACCCAAAAAAATTCATAAGCTTTTCAATCACTTTCGCAGCCATTTATTTTACCTCCATATCATATAATCTTTTACCAAAAATTCCTGTGCCTATACGTATGATATTAGCTCCTTCTTCAATGGCAACAGTGTAATCATTCGTCATGCCCATAGATAAATACTTAAAATCTAAATTTTTTTGATTTAAAGATTTAGCGTTATCAAATAACTGCTTCATTTCCCTAAAATAAGGCCTTACATCTTCTGCGGCTAGATACGGTGCTACTGTCATCAAACCTTTAATCTTTAGATTGTCAAAGCTTTCAAGCTTCTTTATAAATTCATTTAGGCTTGATGGCTCGATCCCATACTTTGATTCTTCTGAGCCTACATTTACCTCAATCAAACAGTCTATAACCCTATTGCTTTTTTGGGCTCTTTTATTTATTTCTTCTGCAAGGCGTACACTGTCAAGTGAATGAATCATCTTCACTTTATCTATTATGTACTTCACCTTATTTGTTTGAAGATGGCCTATAAAGTGGAACTGAACCTTATCCATCAATGTTGGATATTTGTCGACTAGCTCTTGAACTTTGTTTTCTCCAATATCCGTAATACCATATTTTACTGCTTCTTCTATTCTTGAAACATCGACAGTCTTAGTCACAGCTACAATTAATATATCGTCAGGATTTCTGTTAACTTTTAATGCATGTCTTTTTACATTTTCTTTTATTTCTTCAATGTTAGAACGTATATCCATAAGAATCCCTCTTATCTCTTTAAATAGTCTTTACCACATACTAATATTTCGTCATACATTTTTAAATTTCCATCTAAACTTTCTACAACGGCATTTTCTGAATTTTGTGCTTTTACATCGACTTCTTCAAAGGATGGAATGCCATTATTTAATTTATACACACCATATTTTCCATCAACTTTGACAATAGCCGTGTTTGGCACAATAAAACCTCCATAGTTGTTTATTGTTAAATTAACTTTTACCTTTCTCTTTTTGTAAAAATCGTTATATACATCATTCATCCTTATTACTACAACGAATGAATTATCTGATATTGAATATATTTTCATTATGTTTCCGTCCAACAACTGACTATCTTCATTGTCTATCTCTATTTTTACATTATTTCCTTCTTTTAATTTCTGACTCTGACTTTTATCCAATACAGACAATATATACCAGTCATAATTGTTTATCAATTTTAATATTGGCTCGTCCTGTTTTACTTCACCTGTCCTCTCTACTGGTTCTTTTTGTATTGCATTGATATCATTCAAGGTAATGTTAAACAATTTATTTACATTAAATATCTCTTCATACCCATCAAAATAGTCGCTGACTACTCCAGCTTCAGGGGAATATATCTTATATAAACCGTGAGAAATAATGTCTTCTAATTGCTTTTTTTGACTATATAGATCGTCTAAATTTCTGATGGATGAAGGACCATTCTTGAATATCTGTTCTTTTTTGCCGGTCAGATCTCTTATTTTTTGACTTATACTGCTGAGAACACTTTTATCTTTTGTCTGCTGATACTCTTTATTTAATTCATCTATCTGATCATTTATGCTTTCTATATCCTTAGCATACGGATTAGCATTTTTGTCGTCTTTGATGCTTTGAATTTTATCATTGACAGAATTTAACTCATTCAATTTCGACTTATCAAAAGTTGGCGATACGACTTCAGCTATTTCTTTGCCTTTTGGCACTCTTGTCCCATCTTTTACTAACACATCTATTTTCCCATCAATGGGAGAATTTATGACCATTGCATCTGCCAC
>JASBVU010000451.1 GCA_029960905.1 Thermoanaerobacterium sp. | reverse complement strand
TCACCAAATGTCGCAAGTATCGGATCGTCTTTTAGCTTCGAATCACTCCATGCCTGTTTTGATGCAGGAAGATCTGATGATAAATTAAACCATTCAAGTTGATTCTCCGGCTTACTCATGAATGCAATAAATTTTACAGCCGCATCTTTATTTTTAGAAAACTTGAATATAGATAAGTCAGAACCACCAACAAATGATGTATTTGTCTTGTTACCAGGAAGAACAGCTGTTGCCCATTTGCCTTTCAAATCCGGAAGCTGCTTATTCATTAAGCTTACCATCCACGGGCCGCTTATATACATCGGTTCAATGCCTTGTTTAAACGCCGTGAAAAGGTCCAAATTCTGGTCAGCCGTTAACGGAGCATCCCCATCTGTAAAGAAACTATTATAATAAGAAACTGCTTCAGTAAATTCCTTGCTGTTAAATTGAGGGTTGCCACTGCTATCAAGCAACTGGCCACCATCCTGCCAGTCAAACATGTAAACCATTAACTGATCGTTTGGAGTAAATGCAATACCATATTTGCCTTTGCCTCTCTTTGCTAATTTATCTGCCGCATCTTTTAATTCGTTCCATGTCTTTGGCGCATGATCGTATCCGACTTCCTTCAGTAAATCAGTCCTGTAAAATAATACACGCGTATCAACATACCATGGAACACCTACAATCTGGTTATCGTACTGAACTGTTTGAACCGAACCTTCGTAATAGTTTTCAGGTTTTAGCTCTGGATATTTATCAAAATATGGTTTTAAATCAAGTAAAGCACCTGAGCTTGCAAATTCCGTAGCCCATGTAGTCCCTAATTGTGTCAAATCCGGGCCTGCCTGAGACGCTACTGCCGTTAGTAATTTATCGTAAGCTACATCCCAAGGAATTGCCTGAACTTCAACTTTTATTCCAGGGTTTTGCTCTTCAAATTTCTTTGCCATACCAGGTAAAATTTTACCTTCTTCCCCCATTACCCATACTTTTAAAATGGTTTCTTTATTTGCATTGGTATTGTTAGAACTGCTATTTTGTTTATTAGAAGAACCACATCCCGAAAGTATTATTGAAAACACCAAAAGCCCTGCCAATATAATAGAAACCAATTTATTAATTTTCATTTAACATATCTCCCCTTTTAATTTTTTAACTAAAATTAATTCTTTAGCGTAAAAATATTCACTTCCCTTTTCTGCTGCCGCATGATTCCCTAATGATAAGCTCAGTTTGCAATAAAATAGGTTCTGTAAAAAAATTGCCGTTTAGTGCTTGAAAAATCTGTTGAGCTGCCATAGCTCCCATTTCTCTCATGGGTTGTTTTACAGTTGTCAGCGAAGGATTTACATATTCTGCAAGCTGAATATCATCAAATCCGACTATAGCAATATCTTTTCCTATTTCAACACCTGCTTGTTTAAATGCTTCAATCGCTCCTATCGCCATCTCATCATTTGCAGCAAATATTGCATCAGGTAAATCATTTTGTAGCAACATTACTTTAGCAGCGTGATACCCCCCTTCTTTAGTAAAGTTTCCTTGGTATAACCACCTTCCTGAAAAATTAATTTTATTATCTTTCAAGGCTCTTTTATAACCTTCGAAACGTTTCAAATTATCATATGAATTATTTGGACCACTTAAGTAAATGATTTCATTGTGCCCTAGTGAAATTAAATGTTCAACAGCTTTATATGCACCGCCTTCATTGTCCACTTGAATATTTAATACATATTCAGAATCAAGAGGTCTATCAAGTAAAACGACAGGCATATCTTTTCTAGCAGCATTAATTATCAATTTGTTATCAATATTGTGTGCCAGAACAATTACTCCGTCAGTCCTTTTTTCTTTTAGAAATTTTACCGCTGTACTGTTTTTTCCTCCAATTGAACTTACCGCTATCAAATCATAACCGTTTGCAATTGTTACATCCTGAATACCTTTAATAAGTTCCGAATAGAAAGGCCCTGATAAATCAGACAATATCAGACCAATGGTGTTTGTTTTATTTGATTTCAAATCTCTTGCAATACCATTTGGCTGATAATTTAATTGTCTCGCAGCCGCTAAAACTTTCTCTTTTGTCTCATTGCTTATACGAGGGTTGTTATTTAATGCATATGATGCTGTTGAAATTGCTACTCCTGCTAAACTCGCCACATCTTTTATTGTTGCCATAAATATCACCTCATGAAACGTTTCGATAACTTCTAACTATAGAATA
>JASBVU010000450.1 GCA_029960905.1 Thermoanaerobacterium sp. | reverse complement strand
AAGTATTTATGGGAGATATGGGTAGTACATTCATAGGGCTTTTGTTGGCTGTATTAAGCATAATAGCTTTGGATATACCAGAAAATCCTGCTTCGATAGTGGCTCCTATAATTATTTTGGCGGTGCCAATTTTTGATACAGGTTTGGCGATATTACGAAGAATCGCGCAAAGGCAACCCTTGTTTTTAGCAGACAAAAATCATCTTCATCATAGACTTATAGCAAAAGGCTTTAGTCAGAGACAAGCGGTGTTTATAATTTATAGTTTAGCAGTGTTAGCTGCTTTGGTAGGAGTGATTGTGAATGTTAAGCGGTGGTTTTATTTTGGGGTTGTGGTGGTAAGTTTTCTTGTGTTGTTGGGGATAGTGATTAGTTTTGGTGGATTGGTAAGAATCAAAAAATCTATAGTAGAAAAAACATATAGCGAGATTGCTCCTTCTAGAGAAGGAAAAACATCATATATTAACAATTGATCGAAGTTTTGAAATGATTATAGAAATTTTGATAACGAAATCTAAATTTTTATTAAATTTAGATTTGATCTAATAAGTAAACTAATAATGGGTGTCTATCTTAATAACTATTATGGTTTTAGAGAAGTCTGGTGAGGAATTAGTCGATATTTTAGGAATATTTAGGGAAATATGAGCGAAAAGCTTCAATAAATATTTTTGATATATAATTGGACAAATTAGAAAAAATATGAAAAATAACAAATAAAGTTGATTCTATCTTATAAATTTTTAGAAGAGACATAGGAAGGTAATGGTGAAAATGAATAGAAAAGTTAGTATAATAGGTACGGTAGGTATTCCGGCTAAATACGGTGGTTTTGAAACACTCGCAGAAAATTTAGTGAAATACCTAAGCAATAAATATGATATTACTGTGTATTGCAGCAGCAAGAGCTATGACGAACAACTAAATAATTATAATGGAGCCAAGCTTAGATACATCAATCTAAACGCAAACGGAATTCAAAGCATCCTTTATGATATAGTATCTATATTTGATTCATTAAAGTTTGCAGACGTTTTACTGATACTTGGGGTATCCGGATGCATAATTTTGCCGTTTGTTAAACTTTTTAGTAGGAAAAAAATAGTAGTAAATATAGATGGCTTAGAGTGGAAAAGAAACAAATGGGGTAAAATTACACAATGTTTTTTGAAATTTTCCGAAAAGCTTGCGGTAAAGTATGCTGACATGGTAGTGAGTGATAATAAAGTCGTACAAGATTATATTTTTAATGAGTATGGAGTAAAAAGTGTATTCATAGCCTATGGAGGTAATCATGTTACAAAAGAGCCGTTGAGTGATGAGTTAAAATCAAAATACCGGTTTTTGGAAGAAAAATATGCCTGTACAGTATGCAGGATAGAGCCTGAGAACAACATCCACCTTATTTTAGAGGCTTTTAATGAGTATGGTAAACTAAATCTTGTCATTATTGGTAATTGGTCAAATAGTAATTATGGCAGGAATTTAATGCAAAAATATAGCAGCGCGAAAAATATATTTATGTTATCTCCCATATATGATCAAAAAATATTAAACCAAATAAGAATTAACTGTTTTTTATATATACATGGACATAGTGCAGGGGGAACAAATCCATCTTTGGTAGAGGCTATGTATTTAGGATTGCCTATTTTTGCTTTTGATGCTGAATACAATAAACAAACTACATGTTATAAAGCTAAATATTTTCGCGACAAAGATGAACTTGTGGAACTACTTAATAGTTTAGATGAAAACGAACTACAAAAAATAGCAGTTAATATGAGAGATTTTGCCCTTAAAAATTATACTTGGGAAAAAATTTCTCAGCAGTATGCAGAATTATTTAGTTCGTTGTAAAATTAAATGTAACCCTCAAAATTATAGAGCCGTAGCGAGAAAACCTCTATGATATAGATGCTTAATAACTTAATGAAAATAATAATTTCAAACAAGGCAACTTTAGAGATTGATACGTAAGTAGAAGCCGTATATAAATAATCAAGCGTATTGGATTGAGAAGGCATGTTATTATGAGAAAAATTTGATTAAATATCTATTATAGCAGTAATTTGAGTGAGGGAGATGTTGAAGTCGTGGTAAAACTTGTTGAAAGGTAGTGTGGTAAGATGAAAAAAATTTTGATATTAGCTAACAGTGTGGGTGGTTTATATAATTTTAGATTCGAATTAATAAAAGAGCTGTTAAAACAAAATTAGGA
>JASBVU010000449.1 GCA_029960905.1 Thermoanaerobacterium sp. | reverse complement strand
ACAAAACTTCATCAAGTGTCATATCGCCAATGATGTTTCTCATGTTTGTAATGGTAGAATAAACTATACCTGATCTGTAATTCTCTATGTTGTATATGGCGTCTTTTGCACTCATAACCTTATAAAATATGACGTTGTCGACGGATATTTTCACATTGTCCTTCGTAATGACATTCTGCGGTTCAATGTCCAATATCTGCTGCTTTGTAGATACTTTCGCCCGTACATAGTCCACAAAAGGTATCACAAAATGCCACCCTGGCTCCAACACCTTGTAAAACTGTCCCAATCTCTCAATAACGTAAACATAACCTGTTTGAACGACTTTTATGGATGCTAAAACTGCGATTAATATAAGAAGAAGTAAGATAAGCAATAATATCAACAACTTTATTCCTCCAATCTCTTAACAATTAATTTATTCCCAGATATTCCAGTTATAACTGCATTGTCACCGCCTTTTAGAGGCACATCAGACTGGACAGTCCAATATACACCTTCAAAAAACACCTGACCTGTCTTACCAATATCGTTTTTTATCTCTATGGTTCTGCCTATATACTGGCTTTCATAGGGATAAGTCTTTGGTATATTTTTAAATTTCTTTCTCAAATATTTAAACGAAAAAATAAGTGAAACAATTCCTACTGCGAGAAATGCAAAAATCTGAATCGGTGTATTAGCTCCTAATAGATCTGCACATATTGCAAAAAAAGCTCCGATTGAAAAATTGAAAAATATGAAGTTACTGGTTATAAGGTCAATAATTATGCCAATTATCATTATTGAAATCCATAATGTCAATAATCCTTCCGTATTTATCCCCCTTTCATCGTTAAAAATTTGATATTTTATCTTAGTATACCATAGTCTGTGTCCAACATAAAGTAGTCAGACAAGGCATTTTATAAATTTTCTATAAATTTTTTAGACAATATATTAGAGCCGATCGCAAAGTATCGGCTCTTTAAGGAGGATCATCATTTTTAGTTTACAATAAACGATCGTAATTATAAAGACATCAAAGTTTTTAATTCCCATCCATCTAAGTATTTTTTCGTATTTTCAAGCATTTCATTAAATAATTTTTTTGCATCTTTTAAAGATATTGTCACAAGTGGATCATTTACAAAAGCGCTGAAAGCTAAGTCGTAATCCTTCTTTAAAGCAGCTTTTAACGTCGTTTCTTGGTTGTATGCATGCCTTAGCACAAGGCTGTTTACATTTTCAGGCAATTTCCCTGATAATACAGCTTTTAATTTATTTCCTGAAAATAAAGCATTTGTTTCAACTACCGCACCATAGGGTATTCCCTAAGACATTTATCTTTATCTCTTCCCTTGAAACATTATCAATTCCTTCTACGTCTTGCAACGCCCGGGATAATAGCTTTTGTGTGCCAAAAACTTCATGGCAGCATCCAAATGCTTTAATTTGAGGGAAAATTTTGTACAATGTCCTGACGCAAAGTGTCATAGGATTGGTATAATTTATGACCCATGCATCTGGACAATACTCTTTAATCGCATTGGCAATATCCACAAACATAGGAATTGTCCTTAAAGCTCTGACTATTCCACCAGGTCCTACAGTATCACCTACTGACTGATAAATACCGTACTTTTCAGGTGCATGAACATCAGATTCCATTTCATCAAACGTCCCCGGCAAAATAGATATTATGACAAAATCAGCACCTTTTAGTGATTCTTCTAACGTCTCGCAAGCTTTATAAAGCCATTTACCTTTAACATCCTGCCTCATTGACAGAGAATTACCTATTATCTCATTGTCATGTGCTGCATCATAATCTATGTCATACAGTTTTACCGTACCAGAAATGCTCTCCTCCTTTGCTAAATCGGTCATCAAATTCCATGCCCATCCTCTTGAGCCTCCTCCGATATAAGCAATAGTAATATCATGCACCTTTCCATCTGTATACCTCATAAAGCTCAGCCTCCTAAGATTAAATCTGTTATTTTATTGAGTAAACTTATATTTAGTTTAGTTCTTTAACCCGGTTGTTGCAATACCTTCAACGAAATATTTTTTGGTCTAGTTTTTTAATTACAACTTACTTAATGTCAACAATGGATTTTCAATAACGAATCTAATAAAAAAAGCCGATCATTTTATTCTATCGGCTATAATATTTACAAAAATCAACTATTTCAAGTTACTATACATTTATTCGTATGTAAACTAACAATATGTAAATA
>JASBVU010000448.1 GCA_029960905.1 Thermoanaerobacterium sp. | reverse complement strand
ATCGGCAATATTTATTTAAAAGACATAACATGCATCGATACTCAGGTTGCAGCAGGATACATGTACGGGCTTCCTGAGAGAAAAATTGAAAGAGTAGATATGGAGAATATTTATGTAAACTTTGACTCGAATGCGAAGCCTGATTATCCTGAGATGCTTAGCTTTGTAGAAGAAATGTGCAGAAATGGATTTTACCTTAACAACATTAAAAACCTTAGGTTGAAAAATGTCGCAGTAGAAGGTGCTTTAACAGAGCCTTTTACAAAGTTAAATATTGATAATGAAGAAATTCGATAAAATATTTTTTTTAAAGTAAAATGTTCACGTGTGCTAAAAATCGTACTAAGGAGGAAGAAAATGATGAGGTTATCGTCGAAGGTATATAAGGATTATAAAAGATACCCAGAGAAGGTCGTACAGTTTGGTGAAGGGAATTTTTTGAGGGCATTTGCGGACTGGATGATTGATGAGATGAACGGAAAAGGTGTTTTTGATGGCAGCGTTGTCGTTGTGCAGCCCTTAAGAGGTGGTTTAGTTGACAAATTGAATGAGCAAGATGGGCTTTACACGCTTATACTTCAAGGTATAAAGGATGGAAAGGCTGAAAGGTCTTATAAGATTGTAAATAGCGTAAGTAGAGGGATTAATCCGTATGACGACTACGAGGCTTTTCTAAAAGTGGCTGAATCAGAAACAATAAGATTTGTGATTTCAAATACTACCGAGGCGGGCATTGCATTTGACGAAAATGAGACGTTTGATGCTACCCCACACAACAGTTTTCCTGCAAAACTTACTGCTTTTATGTATAGAAGGTATAAATATTTTAATGGCAGCAGTTACAAAGGGCTTATAATTCTTCCTTGTGAGCTTATTGATCGAAATGGAGAAAAGCTAAAAGAGATGGTTCTTAAGTACGTAGATTATTGGAATCTTGAAAGTGAGTTTGCTGATTGGGTTTTGGAGAGGAATGTTTTCTGCACTACTCTTGTAGACAGGATTGTTACAGGATATCCAAAAGAAGATGCTTTAGCGATTGAAAAAGAGCTTGGCTATGAAGACAGCTTGATTGATGTCGGAGAAATATTTCATCTATGGGTTATTGAAGGGCCTAAATGGATTGAGAAAGAGTTTCCTGCAGGGAAAATAGGCTTAAATGTAAGATTTGTGGAAGATGAATCTAAATGATGTTGCTGGTTTAAATGATGCAGTTACAGAGTATCTGTACTCGATTGAGAAGAATGGCATAAAAGAGTCTTTAAAAGAGGTGCTGAAATAAATTATGAAAGATTTCATAAAAATAAATCCTTCAGACAATGTGGCTGTTGCTTTAAGGGATTTGAAAAAAGGCAATGTCATTACATTAAATGATAAAACACTGGTTATCGCTGAAGATGTGCCAAGAGGTCATAAATTTGCTCTGAATGAAATTAAAGAAGGACATGATGTTATAAAGTACGGTTACCCCATAGGGCATGCACTTTCAGATATACCTGAAGGTGCATGGGTTCATACCCATAATATTAAGACGAACTTAGGAGATGTTTTGAACTATGTTTATGCCAGAAAAGAAGCCATCACGGCTAAAAAGCATGAAGATACTATGACATTTAAAGGCTACAAAAGGAAAACGGGCGCTGTCGGCATAAGAAATGAGCTTTGGATCGTACCTATGGTAGGCTGTGTAAATGGCATAGGAGAGATGATAATAGAAAGATTTAAGAGAGAAGTCAAAGTTGAAGGAATCGATGACATCCAGATATTTAAACACAGCTATGGATGTTCACAGCTTGGAGATGACTATATAAACACAAGGAAAATTTTATCAGATATAGTGAAGCACCCAAATGCCGGTGGTGTTTTGGTTTTGGGTTTAGGCTGTGAAAACAACAACATACCTTCTTTCAAGGAAAGTTTAGGTCAGTACGATGAGGAAAGGGTGAAGTTTCTCATCGCCCAAGAAGTTGATGATGAGATTGAAGAAGGAGTAAAGCTGTTAGGCGAACTGTATCAGAAGATGAAAGACGATGTAAGAGTTGATGTAGACATAAGTCAATTGATTGTTGGGCTTAAATGTGGTGGCTCTGATGGATTTTCAGGCATCACCGCAAATCCTTTGTTAGGTGCATTTACGGATTTCATGGTATCCCATGGAGGCAGTGCGGTGTTGACAGAAGTACCGGAGATGTTTGGCGCAGAGCAGATTCTCATGGAAAGGTGTCAGGATG
>JASBVU010000447.1 GCA_029960905.1 Thermoanaerobacterium sp. | reverse complement strand
CAGAAAGCAGAAAAAGACCGCATTTTCATTAATGACATTGTGGAAACCACAATAAATGATAAAAAATTAACTGCTGGGAACGGAACAATTTTTGGAATTTTTACCGAAAAAAATACTTTTATAGGAGTAGGAAAATATGAGCTTGTACCAGAATCTTTCGGTAAGATTCCTTCTTCCCTTGATGTAAAGATAAATATAGATGAAATAGGTTTTTATAAAGGATCAAAGATATACCCTATTAAAGGTAAATGGTGTTTTAGTTTTACAACTTCTTCCTCTAATGCTAAGGCTGATTTAAAAGTGGTAGAACCAAAAATTTCTTTTAAGGATGCGTTAGGAGAAATCAAGTTTAATAAAATAATCCTTTCTCCTTTCTCTACCAACATAGAAATTGAAGCACCCACAGATCCTGTAACAGGTTGGTATGAATATACTGATGATTACCAATATATGCAGCCTAGTAACTGGGTTGTAACCGACGATAAAGGTAATGTCCTCAAGTGGGAATCAGAGTACGTTCTTCCTAATGAAAATGGTGAAATCAAAGTAGAAAAAGGTAAAATTTATCCCAGAGTTATAAAATTTTCTCCCGCCAGTCCCGATACAACATATATAAATATTAAATCTAGTAAGTTTGAAATAAAACTACCAATCAAATAAGAGAATAAAGCAGCTTTACCTAAACTATAGTTCACCACTTTAGCGGGGAATGAAAAACTTTTTTCGGCTCTTTCCTTTAGGCTATAGCTAGACAAGGAGATATAGACAAGGTTACGGGCTCGAGACCGCTGAAAAAAGGCTCATTTTTGAGGAAATTTTAATAGAAAATCCGCGTAGTAACTATAAAATTTGATTTTATCCTGATAAAAAAAAATAATTGATTTAAATCCTTGGTCGCTATGTAGTACTAATCTATCAGCGACCTTTTCTTTTTTAAAGCTTCTCTATCAGCGACCTTTTCTTTTTTAAAGCTTCCCTAATTGTATTAGTAACAAGATTTATTGTCTGCTCAGTACCAGTTTTATAACTCACTATTGAATTGTCATACAAGTCTCTGATAGCTGATAAATACAGTATTAAAGCTCTAAACCATTCTTCTAATTGTGTATCATGTAAGTCTATTACTGGGGATAATGGTTAGAAAGGAACCTATGATAAGTGGGAGCGGTATAAACCTCACAAGTCTTTCCTTTCAAATAATTGTGGATATAAGCAAATAATTCTCCTACAACTTTTTGATGTTTTCGCGACGGTGATGGACTCATATTATATGGAACACCATCAATTATCTCATACCTTTCTCCCTCCGGCCATGTCAAATAATCAGCATATGTATATTTCTTATTTTCTTTTGGCAATGGCATATATAGCCCTCCTTGCACAAAACTTTTTAACTGTTCATAAGAAAGTGGAAATAATTTAAACAATTATGAATATCAGTAAATAATTATCCTATAATACAACATTTTTCATACATCATCTTTTCTGCTATTGACTTGATTTATCACAAAACCTCTGACTTTTTTGGCTATTTCAAATGCCTTTATTGCATCATCCTTTGTGTCTTCTTCATAATCTTCACCTGGATATCTGATCTCATTATAAAAAATCGTTAAGAACATGCAATCATCTAAGAAATCTTTAAACTCCATATTATAATTAGTAGCCATGTTACATAAGACAGTTAAATCATGCGTCTTTTTAATAGAAGATCCACAAAATATCAAATAACCTTTTAAATATTTTTCTACAGCTTGCTGGCAATGAAATGTTATTGTATCATATATACCATCAAATTTCAGGAGAATATCAGCAGCTTTAAAGTCTTGTTCCGCTTTTCAAACCAATCCTGATAATAATTATTGTCTGTCATATAAAACAATCCCCTCATATATTCTAATAATCAAATACCGGTTTTAAATCAATTATAAGATCATCAAAAATAGTTACCTTAACTTTATCTTCGTCAGCATATATCTCAGGTCTTCCGTATCTTTTGCTATCTTGTAAAACAAATACACTTACAATTTTCCCTTCTGGCTCCACTATCCAATATTCTTTAACACCGGCTTTTTCATATATATTAAATTTTTCTAATCTGTCACGCCTCATACTTGATGATGATACAATCTCTACAATCAATTCAGGGACTCCATAATATCCGGTCTTTCGTAATCCAGATCTATCGCACACAACAACTATATCAGGCTGTAGGACATTAGTCACATCATCA
>JASBVU010000446.1 GCA_029960905.1 Thermoanaerobacterium sp. | reverse complement strand
AGAAGATATTGAAGCGAACCGTGTACGTATTACACCAGAGCGGGCAAATGGCTTCCTATATAGTGTTGATGACTGGCATGCATTACGAGAATGTATTTATACATGCTTAGGTTTGTCATCTACCGAACTTCGGAAAATAGGTGAGAATGGAAGAGCTTTTGTGACGGAAAACTATTCCTATGATAAAGTAACTCGGGAAATTGAGAATATCATGTTACAAATACTAAGATGTGCTAATTAAAAGGATAATTACTTCTGTGTTAGAACGTATCGTATAATGAATGCATAAGTACACATAAAAAGTTCATTACCTTAGGAATCATAGATAGTGACTAAAACAAACTAACAAGGTGTGGACACTATCATGATTGCAATTTGGTCATCGAACATGCATGGTCTCACGAAGTCGATCTACTTTTAGAAGTCTTATTTCATATTGGTTCACTATCGTTTCGTTACGAGAAACACCATATGTGACAGCAGGATGACCGCCGAATTTCGAAAAAGTAAATGTTTCTTTTTTGAAAAACTATTTTACGATCGATTCGTTACGGAAATTAGTGCATACACTACAGCGTTTTCTCTATTTCCAACGTGCTTGTGGACTTTCAGAAGTCTTTTCGTTCTCCCGCGTGGCAAAGTGGTGGTTGTGAACTCGATATCACTAGTTCAAAGGTTTATAAAACTCCAGCCTTTGTATCGCTAAGGAGGAAATCATTTTATCTTGTCTGTGTTTTGACTACGGCGAATCGGAACGACGCGGCAGTGGCACCAGAGTCGATTTCCACTTTACGAAAATGGAACATTGAATTGGCGCTGGGCGATGCTGCATATGATAAGCAAAAACGTTCGTAAAACAGCAGGCCAAACAAAGACTGTTTTCTATACCCGATTAATCGCCGCAATGGTTAGGAACAGAAAGATGATTATGAATCAGTTCATTGAATGTCTTTTTGAAAACGAGATTAGGTAAATGGCTGTTTGGACTTCGTGGTGCGATCGAATGAGTATTCAATGAGTTGAAAAGTGACGGGCTGGAACAGCCACGGTGGTATGGTTTTTGTCGGTATTTACTGCATGTGCTATGTTGTTCCTTATGCATAACTTCGAGTTTTTATTCTAGTTTTGCAATATCATCTTAACCTTGATATAATTTTTTAATTATTAATATTTAAATTTAAATATAGAAAAAAGGAAGATTTAAGTTGGATAATTTTGTGATTATATTGTTCTGCTTAATTGCTATTTTATATTTATATTATTTGTATAGAAAAAGAATATATGTAGCAACAATGTTTTGGTTAGGCAGCTTTTTTATCTCTTTCTTAATACCAAATCTATCTGGGGAGAAATTTGGCTTAGGGTATATACCGAACTCAAAGGTATTTTTGCAATTGAATTTTTACTATCTTATTTTATTGCTGACTTTTATTGTTGCTAATTTTTTTGTAACTCACTTATATTTAAAGAGAATTAAATGGCCCTATTTGTCGTTGGATTATAAAGTTCTGAATAGAGTAAATATAATCTACTTAATATTCTCACTACCTGTACTCCTTATTGAAAAAGATACTCTTTTTAAAGGGGGGCACCCTTCTAATTCGCCTATAGAAATTTTGAAATCAATAACTGTTTTTGGTTTAATATTGTCATCATTAACAAAGATACTATATTGTAAAACTAAGAAACAAAAAATTTATTCAACCATTATATTAGTGTATGCCGTCTTATTTGGGATAGCGGTGTCTTTTGCAAGAAGATTTATAATTTTTCCGATTATTATTACAGTATTTTTTTGGTTTATTATCAATTATAAAAAGCCCAAAATAGTAAATGTTGTAATTTCGTTATTTTTGTTATTATTTTTTATAATGCCATTGATGATAAATATCAGGACATTCGGCTTTATAGATGGTTTTAAATTATATACAGAATTGCTGTTTAAGAACTTTGAAGTTTATTTTGATTATTTAAAAATGAGCACAGACGTTTCTTGGAGTTATTGGTTAGCTTCTATTATCATTGAAAAAAATATTGAAATTGATCCAATAATTCTATTAAAACCTCTTACAATATTTATACCACGTAGTATATGGGAAAATAAGCCATTACCTATGTCGTTGCAAATAGCTAGAGATTTAAATTTGTCGGATAATACATTATTGTCAGTACCTGCCGGAATTGTAGGTGAAGCATATGGATATTTTGGTATTTTTGGAGTTATGATGTGGGGATGGAT
>JASBVU010000445.1 GCA_029960905.1 Thermoanaerobacterium sp. | reverse complement strand
TTATCTGTATTGTGGTGGATATTTTACATAATCTTATCTATGGCATTATCAGTCGCATTATTTTCTGTTGGGATTTCTCAAGTCATTTTACTTGAAGATTATTTTGTAATATCATTGGGCATAATGGGTTTTGTCAGAATAAGATACGATAACATCGCTGAAATAAATGAAATAAGGAAAAGAGCCAATTATAAAAGAGGTATTAGCGTAAAAAACAATGTATGTAGCATGGTCATCTCGAAAAAAAATTTGTTAGAAGTACGATTGAAATCACCCATTAAAATATATTACTTTTTGTTGTTTGATAGATATGCAAGCAACGTTGTCTTTTCAGCACCAAGTTTGAAGAGATTAAAAGAAGAAATAAATAAAAAAATGTGATTCATATTTTCACAAATTTTATCATAGATAAAATATTAAGCGCGTTTCAGAAATTCTCTGCTTCATGCTGATAAAATTTGTGAAAAGAGGTGCAAATGTTGCAGGCAAAAAACAGATTTATCATGGCATTTGTAATTTTTATCATTTTAGCGTTTAATGTGACACCATCATATGGCTTTACAAATACTATAACAGTCAATATACCGTCAAGGACAATATATTTTGTCTCACAAAATACGTCAAAACTTTATCCGATAGCAGTTGGTAAAATTGTATCTACATCACCATTAGGGACGTACAGGATTATAAACAAGCAAGTCAATCCTAAATGGGTATCACCGTGGAATGGTGAAGTTGTACCGTCAGGACCTGACAATCCTCTGGGATATAGATGGATGGGCTTTTACAGTGATTATGGAATACATGGAAATAACATGCCCTCATCTATAGGTACTTTGGCGTCGTCAGGATGCATAAGGATGTACGAAGCAGACGTGGAAGAGCTTTTTGATATGGTAAACTACGGTGACATTGTAAATATCGTATATCAAACGATGTTTACAAAGACTTCTCCAACTGGTGACAAAGCGTTGTTTGTGTATCCCGATTTTTATAAAAAAGGCTTAAATACGAGACAATCCATTAAAAGCGAATTACAAAATTACAGCATAAAAGTAAGCGATGATACATTTGAAAAATTGTACAAACACATAAATGTGAAAGATCCATTGGTGTTTTCAGAAGGATATAAAGTCATCAGAAATAATGAACTTGTAAGTGACGAAGTCTATAGATCTCAGAATGGGCAATTATATATGTATGTGGATGATGTAAAAAGCTATCTAAACATTGATGACGAGAAAATTAAAAATTTAGAATCTGTTTTAATAGACAATGTAAGCTATGTGAGCATTGATGATATAGCAAATTTAACAGGCTTAAAATTCGTTGTCGACGATGACACAAATACGATTAAAATATTGGGTAATATAATATACTTTGATGACAAATTTTTATCTACTACAAACTACGCAGATTATCAAGACAGAAATATTTACATTCCAATTAAAGAATTTTTCACTGCGGCAGGACATACGGTTGAATGGGATGCGCAAAAGGGGGTTGTTGTTGACGGCAGAAGTATTAAATACAAAATATACGACAGTAAATCATACATAAACCAAAAAGATTTGAAAAGTTTATATGGGTTAAATATTATTATAGATTCATCATCAAATAAAATATACATTAAGCGCGATTAGCGCTTTTTTTGTAAATCTGTTAGAATAAAAATGACAGATCATTTGGAACTTATCACTTCTTTTTTCGTCAAATCATATCGAGGGGAGGTTTTATGGTTGGATGAAAGACAGCTCCTTTTTAAAGCTCAGGAAGGAGATATTGAATCGTTTGAAAATGTTATAGCATCTTATCAGAATTACATCTACAACGTCATATACAGGATCGTTGGAAGCAAAGAAGATGCTTTGGATTTAACACAAGAGACGTTTATCAAAGCATTTGTAAACATAAAAAAGTTTAGAGGCAAAAGTGAATTTAAAACATGGCTATACAGGATTGCTGTAAATACTTCTCTTGATTTTATGAGAAAGAGAAAAGGTGTTGAAGAGCAGTTGGATGATATAAGTGATTTCAAAACGCCTGAAGATATTTTCGACGATAAGATGACCAGAGAGATAATCATGAGTGAATTGAATAAGTTGAAAGATGATTACAAGATTGCAATAATACTTAGGGACATAGAAGGTCTTACATATAGTGAAATAGCAGAAATAACAAATTCAAACATTGGCACGGTAAAGTCAAGGATATCCAGAGCCAGATATGCGCTTAAAGAAAAA
>JASBVU010000444.1 GCA_029960905.1 Thermoanaerobacterium sp. | reverse complement strand
CTGAGATAGGGTATAAAGGTGTTGAATTTGCAGGATATGGTGGCTTAAAAGCAATAGAATTAGAAAGACACTTAGAACGACTTGGATTGACCCCCACTGGAAGCCACATAAGTTTAGATACTCTAAAAAACAATCTTGATGAAGAAATAGAGTACAATTTGGAAATAGGGAATAAATACATTGTATGTCCTTGGAACAAATACGAGACGAAAGATGATTTCATTGAAGCTGCGAAACTTTTTAATGAAATCGGAGAAAAATGTGCAGAAAAAGGATTGATTTTTTGCTATCACAATCATAATCATGAATTCGTTGACTTTGACGGCAAATACGGATTAGATTTGATTTATGAAAACTCAAATTCAGATTTTTTAAAAGCGGAGATAGATACGTATTGGGTTAAATATGCTGGAGAAGATCCTGTAAGTTACATTAAAAAGTACAGTGGCCGGGTGCCTTTAGTACATTTAAAGGACATGGAAGATGAAACAAAGGATTTTGCTGAGATTGGTGAAGGCACTATGAACATTAAAGATATAATAAGTGCATCAATAGAGGCTGGTGTTAAGTGGTTTATAGTTGAACAGGATATATGCAAAAGACAGCCGCTTGAAAGTGCTAAGATAAGCTTTGATAATATAAAGAAAATGTGAAAAATGTGAGGAGAGATAAATCATGCATCTTGGATTTTTAACAGTTTGCTTAGGAAATATGCCTCTTAAAGATAAGGCAAAGTGGGCATCAGAGAATGGGTTTAAATCATTAGAAATTGCTTGTTGGCCGCAGCTAAACGACAGAGATTATTCCAGTTGTGACATAGATGTAGAAACGCTGACAGAAGAAGAGGCTGAGGAAATAAAAAAATACCTGAAAGATTTGGGTCTTTCCATATCGTCTTTGGCATACTACGACAATAATTTACACCCTGATCCTGAAAAGAGGGCATTCATAAACAATCACACTAAAAAGTGCATAGATGCTGCAGCGATGCTGGGCACATCTATGGTTGGAACTTTTATAGGGAGAAATCCTGAGAAAAACTTAAAAGAAAACTTTGACGAATTTGAAGAAGTCTTTGGTGATATAGTGAGCTATGCGGAAAGCAAAGGCGTAAAGGTCATAATTGAAAATTGTCCAATGGAAGGTTGGCAGAAAGAAGGACTTCCCGGTACAATATCATTTACTCCAGAGCTTTGGGAGGAAATGTTTAGGCGAATACCGTCTATGAATTTTGGACTTAATTTGGATCCATCGCATCTTTTGTTTCAGCTAATTGATTATGTAAAAGTTGTGCCAGCATTTAAGGATAGAATTTTCCACGTACATGCAAAAGACGCAGAAATCTTCAAAGATAAGCTTGAATGGTATGGTGTATTTAACAGGCAATTTCATAAAAAAGGCGAAACAGGCTATTGGAGGTTTAGAATGCCTGGGCTTGGCCAAGTGGATTGGAACAAGTTCATAAAAGCTTTAAAAGATGTAGGATACGATGGGGTTATAAGCATTGAGCATGAAGATCCGCTGTATGAAGGCAGCGAGGAAAAAGTCAAAGAAGGATTGAAATTAGGGTATGATCATTTGAAACAATTCATATAAATTCTAAATAGACAAGTAGTTTAATCTACTTGTCTATAAAATGTTTTTATTCAAAATCACAATAGGAGGTAGAAAGATGCCAATAAAACTCGGAATAATAGGCTATGGTGGCATGGGAATGTGGCATCATAAAAACGCACCAAAAGTTAAAGGTGTAGATGTAGTAGCGGCGTATGATATTGATGCATATCAAGTCGATGTAGCAAAAAAGGCTGGGCTTAGAGGATATCATCAGTTGGATGAATTTCTAAAAGATGAAGAAATAAATACCGTATTAATCGCGACGCCTAATGATGTGCATAAGAATCTTGCAGTGGTATCTGCAAATGCTGGAAAGAATGTCATAGTTGAAAAGCCTGTTGCAATGTCGATGAAAGAAATAGATGAAATAATAGAGGCTTCAGAAAAAAATAGCGTGGTGTTTACAATACATCAAAACCGCAGATGGGATAAAGACTTTAATAAAGTGAAAAAAGCAGTGGAATTAGGTATGATTGGTGATGTCTATACAATCGAAAGCAGAGTACACGGCGCAGGTGGATTAATTTACGGTTGGAGGAATAAAAAAGAGTGCGGCGGCGGGATGCTTTTAGATTGGGGTGTCCACCTTATAGATCAGATTTTGTATATGATCCCGAATAAAGTAGTCAGAGTCTACGCTG
>JASBVU010000443.1 GCA_029960905.1 Thermoanaerobacterium sp. | reverse complement strand
TTTTCTCAACTCATCATAAGTACCACCTTGAACAATGCCAAAAAGCGCTTGTTTCTCTGTATTTTTATGTGCCTCTTTCCCTCTTTTAGCCCATCTTAATGTCAATTCCATAGAATTCTTTACATAACTATAATCGGCCGGATATGGCACACACTCATCAAATGACATTATAATATCTGCGCCCAATGCATTTTCTATCTCTATTACTTTTTCTGGTGTTAAAAAATGCCTTGAACCATCTATATGCGAACGAAATTCGACTCCCTCTTCAGTGATTTTCCTCAGTTGGCCTAAGCTAAACACTTGAAATCCACCGCTGTCAGTCAATATAGCTCTATCCCAGTTCATAAACTTATGCAATCCGCCAGCTTTTCTAATAAGCTCATGTCCCGGCCTCAAGTATAAATGATATGTATTGCCCAGTATAATATTAGAACCAATTTCCTTAAGTTCTTCAGGAGTCATGGCTTTTACAGTCGCTTGAGTGCCAACAGGCATAAAAACGGGCGTTTCAATATCGCCGTGTGGAGTGTGAAGCACTCCCAATCTTGCCTTTGTATCTTTTTCCCTTTTTAATAAGTCGTATTTTATAGCCGTCATCGTTTCCTCCTAATCAAATAATTAGCATAGCATCGCCAAAACTATAAAATCTGTATTTATTGTCTATCGCTGTCTTGTAAGCATTCATGACATTCTCTTTTCCTGCAAATGCAGAAATCATCATGATAAGCGTTGATTCAGGCAAATGAAAATTTGTTATTATCCCATCTATTGCTTTATACTTATATCCAGGGTAAATAAATATGTCGGTCCACCCACTACCAGCATGAACAATTCCATCATCATCAGCAACAGTCTCAAGTGTTCGAGTCGACGTAGTGCCGACCGAGATTATCCTGCCACCTGTCTTTCTGGCCGCATTAATTGCATCTGCCGCATCTTCGCTCACAATATAAAATTCAGAGTGCATCTTATGATTCTCTATTATTTCCTCCTTGACAGGTCTAAATGTACCAAGTCCTACATGAAGTGTTATAAAAACCGTCTTAACTCCAAATTTCCTTATTTTATCCAAAAGCTCATTTGTAAAGTGAAGACCAGCAGTAGGAGCTGCAGCAGAACCTTCATGCTTTGCGTATACTGTCTGATACATGTTTTTATCTTTTAATTTTTTCTTTATATATGGTGGCACAGGCATCTCGCCAAGTTTATCAAGCACTTCCTCAAAAACGCCTTCATAACTAAATCTTACAATTCTCCCTCCAGCATCTGTATCTGATAATACTGAAGCCTTCAATTCTCCATTGCCAAAAATAAACTTAGAACCTATTTTAGCTCTTCTTCCTGGTTTCACTAATATTTCCCACTCATCAATGCCAAGTCTTTTTAAAAGTACAAATTCTATTTTCCCTCCAGTGTCCTCTCTAACGCCAACCAGCCTTGCAGGTATGACCTTTGTATCATTTAACACAAGAACATCATTAGGTTTCAAATAGTTTATTATGTTTTTAAAGATATCATGCTTTATTTCGCCTGTAGCTCTATTTAAAATCATCAATCTTGATTCATCGCGATTTTGAAGTGGTTCTTGTGCGATAAGTTCTTCAGGTAAATCGTAGTAAAACTCGTGCAAATTCATAATAATGCCTCCAAATTTCTGCTTGAATTTATTATAAAGCCTTATTGTTTATTGTATCATAAACATCAATTCCTTTATAGTAGTATTTTAATATGTCTATATAATTATACCCATGATCTGCCATTCCACAAGCTCCATATTGACTTAATCCAACACCATGCCCATATCCACTGCCATTTATAGTAAATATAGTAGATGATCCGCTTTGACTGGTAATTTTAATCGTTTTGCTTTGCCCTAAAATGTACAAATCATTGTTATCAATAGTCTTTTGTCCACTTGCAGACATGATAGTTAAACCAGACAATGGCTTACTAACAACACCCTGTTGTGACTGAATATAAACAGTATTGCTATTTGAAGCATTGCCATTCCCATTTATTGTTATCATATTGCTTTTAAGTCCAAAAAAACTCCTTATGTCATTTTTATTCAAAACATAATTGCCTTTATCTCCATAAATCGTTACCTGTATAGCCCTGCCAGTCCAACTTTTGCTCGTAACTTGGATATTTGTGATGTTGCCTATATCAATGCCATTGCTTTTTAACTTTTGCGCAACAGAATCAGCAGTAACACTCACAGTCCAATTGTCAAGCGATTCATTGTACCCGAAAACATATTT
>JASBVU010000442.1 GCA_029960905.1 Thermoanaerobacterium sp. | reverse complement strand
AAAACATTAAAAATTAGGAACAAAAAATAAAATTAATATTATTATAAGTGTAGAAATAATCCATGTTAATGTTAATTTTTTCTTAATAACAATATTCTTTGAAATTAAGTTATTAACAATGGATAAAACAAGAAGATTTATAAAGAAAAGGAAATAGTAGATTATTATATAAATTGTCCATAAATGATTTTGTATAAAAGATGTTGTCGAAAACAGTATAACAAAAATTAAAAAAGATATAATAAGCCAAACAAGAATTAGAATATGCATTTTTCTCCAAATTCGATGTTTCATAAAATTGGAGTTTATATTAGCAAAATTGTATAACAGCAAATTATATATCAATAATATTACTGATAAAATTATTAAAATTATGGTTTGTTTTGAAACTATATTTTCAACTGAAAGGAGAGAATTAGTTTTCTTCATGTAGATATGAATCATAAATGAGAGAACAAATAAAATTACTATTATAACTAATTGCTTTAACAAGTACTTTTTCATATTATTTTCCTGCTCTTTTTAATAGTTTGGATCTTTTGATCTTTGTCCTACTTTAAGAATACTAGTTGCAAATTTAATTATCACTTTTTTTATAAAATTCTATAATAGATTGATAAGTTGTAGGAAAAGGCTTTAAGCCTAAATCGACAGCTTTCATGTCTAACAATATATCTAAACCACGATTATTTACCAGTATAAAATAATATTTTTTATTTGATTCGTTCACTTTTTGCAAAGTTTCTGGATCTAAATGAATTAAAGTGGGCTTATTTTTACTTATTTTCAGATTTTGAAATAATGTTGACATATTCCCCTGTTCATCTATTAAAAGGACATCGATATCAGTATCATAAGGAACAGGTTCTAATTTTAATCCACTTATTGGGGTTTTAGTATATAATTTTTCTTCTTTAACTATAAATTCTACTTCGTTATTATCATTTCCTATCCAGCTAGGAATAGGAAAAAAGTTCTGAACTTCATTGATTTCAGTTTCTAATTGAAAAGATTGTTTAGCCAACATATCCTTATTTATATTAATATCATCGTCTAAAACAAAATATCGAACAGTACTTAAGTTCCCGCCATTATATCGATCATTAGGGCTTGTATAATCTAACGGAAAAAATGTTATTTCTTTTTCTCCTTCTTTATCCCATTGAATATCAATACTAATTTCTACTGATGATTTAGGCTCAACATCATATAAAACAGAGGATTTCCACTCTTTAGATTTACTAGTTTTTACTTTTGCAATTTTATTCCCTTGTATGAAAAAACTTTTAATCTTCATATTACTATCAGTATTATTTTCTAAAATAATTTTTCCTTTAATAACTGACTCAGTGTTTTTTATTTTAATATATGAGTATTTATCACCTTTTATATTTAGATATTCGATATTATTTTCATTCGGAATAAAAGCTTTTACTTGGGAATACTTTTCCGAATCATCTAAGACATCTTCTGATGCATCTAATAATTTAAACTCATTACTTATTTGTATATCAGAGGAACCTTTAGTACTATTATTAGAACAACTGCTTATTATAAATAAAGTAAAGATTAATATAGTCAAATAAAAAAATTTAGTTCTCACCTTATAATTACTCCTTAAATTCAAAACGATGTTTAATTGATGATAAGGGCTATGTAAATGCAACTTACATAGCCCTTATTTTATTCTTAATAAGATTTAGAGTCGTACGTTCGTGCTTCGTATAGTACACCCGAATCTGTCGCAGTATGTATAGTTAGACCTTCAAATGTTTGGGTGCCAGATGGGTTATTCGTTGAAACTACTGATGTTGCAGTAAATTTTGCTATAGCTGTCTCTTTCGGACCTGTAATATAGCCCATACCACTTAATCGAAGAGATGTAGTAGCGCTAGTAACTGTAGTTAATACTTTACCTTTAGTTTTTCCAGTACTTTTAACCTTTCCTGAATCAAGGGAAAGTGCAGTTGACCCACTAGCCAAATCCCCCCATGCCATTAGGGATATCTCTCCATCAACAGGACTTTGTGAACCGAAATTAGTAGTACTGGGAAGTTGAGTTCCAGAATCAACTGATTCCCAAACATTATCCCAATTAATAGTAGGTTCTTTACTGTTTGTTTCAGCAGCAAATACATTGCTTGTCCCGGCAAATACTATCCCTAGTGATAGAATAGAAGTTGCTAGTTTTTTAAACTTAAACATATAACCCTCTTAAGCCCCTAAATGAACTTGGACAGCTCTAATTAGATACTTTATACTTAAA
>JASBVU010000441.1 GCA_029960905.1 Thermoanaerobacterium sp. | reverse complement strand
TAACAGAAAAAATCAGGAGGGATTTTTATGGAGATAAGGTATGCAAGCCATTATGAAGACGTTAAGCATTATGACACATCTGAATTGCGGAGACATTTTTTGATCGAAAACTTATTTGTGCCAGGAGAACTTAATATGGTCTACAGTCATGTAGATAGGATAATCGTGGCAGGTGCTGTGCCGTTGAATGAGCCACTGCGACTTGAGGCAAGCAAAGAATTAGGAACGAATTATTTTTTGGAAAGAAGAGAGATGGGCATAATCAATATAGGTTCTACAGGCATTGTAAATTTAGATGGAGAAAAATATGAACTAGAAAACAGCGATGGCCTGTATGTTGGCATGGGTGTAAAAGAAGTCAGCTTTGAAAGTGTAGATGCTTTAAAACCTGCGAAGTTCTACATTAATAGCGCCACAGCTCATAAAAGCTATCCTACGGTTAAAATAGGTTTAAACGATGCAAATAAAGTAAAAGCAGGCACTGATGAAGAGTGCAACAAAAGAACTATAAATCAATATGTCCACCCTTCAGTATGTCAAAGTTGTCAATTGGTGATGGGTATGACCATATTAGAACCCGGAAGTGTGTGGAATACTATGCCATGTCACACCCACGACAGAAGAATGGAAGTCTATCTGTATTTCAATATATCTGAGGACGATGTGGTATTTCACTTTATGGGCACGCCAAATGAGACAAGGCATATTGTAGTTAAAAATGAGCAAGCGGTTATATCACCAAGCTGGTCAATACACTCAGGTGTTGGTACTAAAAATTACACATTTATATGGGGAATGGTTGGTGAGAATCAGACATTTAATGATATGGATACCATACCTACAAGAGATTTGAGATGAGAAGGAGGTTAATCGTGTACAGCATTAATGACTTTTCAATGGATTTTTTTAGGTTAGATGGAAAAGTGGCAATCGTGACAGGCGGCAATACAGGATTGGGTCAAGGGTATGCGGTGGCATTGGCAAAAGCCGGTGCTGACTTATTCATAGTTACACACAACAATAACTTTGAAGAGACAAAAAAACTTGTAGAAGAAGAAGGAAGAAGAGCTGTATTTTTTCAGACGGATTTATCGATTAGGGATAATATAAATGCAGTTGTTGAGAGGTGCCTTGAGTCTTTCGGCAAGATTGATGTGCTTGTAAACAATGCAGGTACAATAAAAAGGTCTCCTCTACTTGAATACAAAGACGAAGATTGGAAAGCCGTTTTAGATATTAATTTAAATGCGGTGTATTATTTAAGCCATGAAGTAGCGAAGGTAATGGTTAAACAAGGTGGCGGCAAAATCATAAACATAGCTTCGATGCTTTCATTCCAAGGTGGAAAATTTGTACCGGCATATACGGCATCAAAGCATGGTGTCGTAGGTATAACAAGGGCTTTTGCAAATGAATTGGCTGATAAAAATATACAGGTAAACGCGATAGCTCCGGGATATATTGAAACTAACAATACAGCTCCAATAAGATCTGATGAAAGCAGAAATGCAGAGATACTTTCAAGGATACCTGCAGGTAGATGGGGACATCCTTTTGATGTGATGGGGGCTTTAGTATTTTTGGCAAGTAAAGCATCAGACTATGTAAACGGACACGTATTGGCTGTTGATGGCGGTTGGCTTGTAAGATAATAAGATAAGGCATGGCAAAGCGCCGTGCTTTTTTTAATGCACTTTATAAAAAAATTTAATTAACAATAAAAATATTAGAAGGATTTTTTAAATTTGTGTCGAATATATTAATTAAGTGCTTGACGTTGAACAATATTAATGATAAAATTTATATCAAGAAGTGGAGTGAATTTTGTTAATGTTATACAAACAAAAAAATTAAGTTTATGAAATTAATTAGAATATTTAATAAAGGGGGTGCTTTGGTGTAAGCAATTCATTTATAGCAATTGAAAATGTTTAGATTAAATTAAGAATTTTTAGTCTAGGCATAAACTAATAAAATATTAATACTGATAAACCTTTTTAATGAAAAATTAATTGTAATAGTTAAATGTTTTAAGAGTTAATGTGGGTGTTCTTGCTTTTAAGTTTATCTAAAGACTATGCGATTACGAAAAGGGGTGATATATTAAGAATAACTCTATTCACTATAATTATTTAAAAAATTGTTTTAATAAGAAAGGAGAAGTTAGTAATGAAAAAAATAATTTCCTATGTTATTAGTGTGATTTTAATTGCTTCTGTTTTACTTACGGGTTGTGGAAGTTCAAATAATTCGTCTACATCACAGAATTCAT
>JASBVU010000440.1 GCA_029960905.1 Thermoanaerobacterium sp. | reverse complement strand
AAGTTCATCTATAAACATGGTAGCCAATTTTATAATAGGGAAACTAAGCGATTTATTCGGCATATTTGTGGGATTTTCATTTATCGTAGTTTTTATGGTGCTGGTGATTGTGATGCTTAGAGTGCTGTCTTCATCTTTAAAGTCATATTCACAATAAAAGCTCCCGATTGTGGGAGCTTTAAAATCATATTAGGTTTACATTTTCAAGTAATATGCTGTTATCAAGTATTTCATTGGATTTTCCTACAGCCTCTATTGAATGTGATTCATTCATTACGACAATTCTATCGGCAATGCTTCTGGCTAAATCCAAATCGTGGGTAGATATTACAAGTGTTTTTCCTTCGTTTTTTAGGTTGCTTAACATTTTGTAAAGCCATTTTCTTGACCTTGGATCGAGACCGTTTGTAGGCTCATCTAAAAGCAAGACATCTGGATTTATCACCATTATTGATGCTAAAGCTACCTTCTTTTTTTCGCCGCCGCTTAATCTGTGTGGCGGTCTATCTTGTAATTTTGCAATGCCAAACGATTCAAGAGTCTTTTCTACCATTGACTTTACTTTATCCGGATTTAACCCCATTTGCAGTGGAGCAAATGCTATTTCATCGAATACACATGTATTAAAAAGCTGGACGTCAGAGTCCTGAAACAGGTAACCTACTTTTCTCCTAAATTGGTATTCATGGTCGCTTTTCATGTTCAGTATGGATTTGCCGAATGCTAATATATCTCCGCTATCTGGCTTTATTAAGCCGTCCATTAATTTTAATAGCGTAGACTTTCCAGAGCCGTTGGCACCTAAGATTATGAGACTTTCCCCTCTGTAGACGCTAAAATTGGCGTCCACAAGTGCAGGTTGTGACTTTATATATGAGTACGAAACGTTTCTAAGTTCAAATACTATATCCAAAGTTTGCCTCCTTTTGCAAGAAAAGTTGCCGTGAAAAATGATATGTTGAACAATATCCAGACTACGTCAAAAATGCCGAATTTGAAGTCGCTTATTGTCTTGTACTCGCCTTTGTATCCGCGAGAAATCATGGCACTGTAGACTTCGCTGCTTAGATGTTCAGATCTTATTAAGAGATTTCCCATTGACGACGCTACAAATCTTCTCTCGCTTTTGTCTTTAGACTTTCCCACGTTTCTGCTTTTTCTCGCAAGAAACATATTTGACGCTACGTCGAGAAAGAGAGTTATATACCTGAATGATATATCAAGGGTGGCAGAGAAAATTTTCGGCAGTTTGAAGTACCTAAAAGCTTTTAAAATTTCCACCCACTTTGTCGACAGTATTAAAATGTATATGAAAGAAAGAGAGACAAAAGAGCGCATTATGAAAATCGATGCACTTATGGCCCCATTGGTTGTTATATACAAGTTTCTTCCAATGTATATAAGCGGATTTCCGGGTTTTACGATGTTAAACAATGATGGTATTAATACAATCCCTGTAAAGACCACAGATACTGATGAAACCCTGAAGACATAGGATTTTATTGGCACTTTCGAAAGCACAGCAACAAAGATAGAGTATACAATCATCAAGCACAAAAATTGCCATGAGCTGCTTAAATTGCACAAGATAATCAAAATCAAAATAGATACAAGCCGTACTCTTGTATCCAGTGACTGCATAAGCCCTCGTTTGCTGGCAATTTCATCTGATTCAAACATATCTTGAAATGTACTTTGTATGCTAAATACAGTCTTCTCAATGAAATTACTCATTTTTCTCCTCTTGCCTACCTATTATTTTGCTTAGTATAAAAAATACCAGGGCAATTACTGCAACCCCTACAATAGCTGAAAATATGTAACCTATGGATTGCTGGAAAAAATTTTTGTCAAAGCCCGGTATGCCGTAATCAGGAAATAAAGCCTTTACTGTATCTGAAAAATGTTTCATTCCGCTTGGCACATATCCTACCATGTTTTTTATCTCATCTATGCCCCATTCGCCCCATGCTGAACCAGGTGCTAAAAGTCCTATTGGTGTAAGCAGTATTAAAACTACTGCAGCTATCAAAAATTTCTTCATTTATTTTCACCTCTTAGTCTGTAAGCAAATTTATAAAGCATGTTACCTTCACCAGCTTTAATAAGGTAGTAAACCACAAGTCCGGTTACAGCGGCTTCCACTAATCCGGCCACTGTAAGGTGCGCCAACATCATGACAGGTATCGACTGGCTAAGCCCGTACGGGAAGTATAAGGCACGACCATCTGCTGTGTGAAAAAGTACAGGTTGCAATCCCAGCTCTATTGCCA
>JASBVU010000439.1 GCA_029960905.1 Thermoanaerobacterium sp. | reverse complement strand
TTTAATAAAACCAACAGCAAAGTCCTCCACGTCATTATAATCACTGTAATCAGCTGCTTTGTATTGTTGTATGCCTTTAACATTGGACCTCGGTCCTACAAGATTATAAGCAGAACCTATAACTGATACAGCCTTAGGTTTACCCATTAAATATCTCGCAAGGTCTATCATATGAACACCAAGATCAATCAATGGACCTCCGCCAGACCTTTTTTTATCTGAAAACCAGCCGCCCGGATTTCCCACTCTTCTTATACATCCCGTCTTAGCATAGTATATTTGTCCCAATTTTCCTTGGCTGATTCTATCATGTAATACTTTTGTATTCATTCCAAATCTGCGTACAAATCCTACCATTATTAATTTGTTGTTTTTTCTTGCTGCTTCAACCATTTCTTCTGCCTGTTTTGCATTTAGTGCCAAAGGTTTTTCGCACAATACATTTACACCCGCATTAAGAGCTGCAATAGTTGCTTGTGCATGTACATTATTCCAAGTGCAAACATTAACACCATCTAATTCTTCATTTTTCAGCATTTCATTATAATCTGTATAAGTCCTGGATATACCATATTGTTCAGCAAATTTTTTTGCTCTTTCTTTATTTATGTCACAATTTGCTACTATTTCTACATTCGACAGCTTCTTATACGATGCCATATGAACATGACTGATGCTCCCATCCCCTATGATGGCTATTTTAGTTTTTTTCATAAATTTATTACCTCCCAAACATTCTAAAAAGAATTATTATTAAATGTATAAGATTTTTTAAAAATTTTGTTCATTTCTTTTACGGCTTCAATATCTTCTGCTTCCAATTTGCCCAAATTATATGCTTCCATAGGAGTAATAAATCCTAAAAATATTTGACTGAATGTTTGTATATCACATTTAATTTGTGGATATGCGCATTCTTTTATTTCTACCTCTCTTTCAGAAATATCTACATCTATGGTAACTTCATTCCATGAAGCATATTTATCTGTTATACCTATACTAAATCTTCCGCTCTCAGGATAACCTCTGCTTCTTAATGCCTGTACAACATCTACAACTCTAAACATCATTCCAGGATTTATTTCTACTCTTATTCTCTGATTAGTTAGCAGCAGTGGCAGCTTATCATCCATAGCTGTAGACCATACTACTTCTTTCGCTTGAGATTGATGAGCATATATAAAATTCAACATTCCTTTTAAGGCTTTGTTATCTTCATAAATCATTTCTATAATTTCTATTTTTTCTTCTTTGAGCTTGTAAATTAAATATCCTCTTTCTCTTCCCATATCATCTTTATAAATATACGTGTATCTGCTATAGTTATCATCCCATGGATGTGAGATTGTAAAATCGTTCCAAAGTAAATTATCTCTAACTGCACATCCATTATGGCTTTTTGCATAACCTGTATAAATTTTATCAATTATAGGTATGTCATTTATTTCAGCTTTTTTAAGACTACCACTATTTTTAAAATGGCTTAATAAATCTATAGGTATTATATAAGTTTTACGTTCAAAAGCTAATTCCCATCCATATTTTCTATAAAACTCATATGAGAAAGGTCCTAACATTGATACATACTGATTGCGTTCTCTCATTATTTTTAACCACTCTTGAAGTAAAAGGCCTATTTTCCCTCCATGCCTTATTTCTGGCATAGATGATACTAATGCAACCCCACCCATATTAAGCAGCTTTTCACAAATATAGATTTGAAAAGGAAAAACCACAACCTGCGCCATAAGGCTATCCTCTTCATCATAATATCCTAAAATATATTCAGAATTTATATAATTATTAATATATTTCCTTATTGCATCTTTTACATTATGCATCCATGGAAAGCAATATGTCGCAATTTCCTGAATGCGCTCAAACTCCTGCGGTGTTACAAATTTTAGCGTCATAAAAGCACCTCTTCCCATACATTAGAAAATTATTAAAAACTCCAATGTCATTATAATAGCAATTATTTTTCACATTTATTTAACCTTATTTAATACCTGTAATAGTAATTCCTTCTACAAAATATTTCTGTAAAAATAGGAAAACAAATATAATAGGTATAACCAAAAATGCAGATCCAGCCATCTGCAAGCCAAAATCTCCTCCATGTTGTCCTTTTAAAAGTGCAAGCCCAACTGAAAGTGTATAAAGATTTTCATCATTAGCTACAATTAAAGGCCATAAAAAACTGTTCCAAGCGCCTATAAATGTAAATGTTCCTTGAACCGCAAATACAGGTTTAGACTCAGGTAAAATAATTTGTAAAAAAATCCTAAA
>JASBVU010000438.1 GCA_029960905.1 Thermoanaerobacterium sp. | reverse complement strand
CTTCGCCGCTTTCCGCGACATCGTCTATATTACCACATCTCTTTCCCTCTGTCAAGTGTTTTTATTTTCTTTCACACTCGCAGTGACAGGTATTAATATATCACATTAATTAGCTTATATCAAATATTTTTTACCTGCAAAATACGTGTTTTTCGGTTATTATATAAAGATATTTCAAGATTTCATTAATTTGCTTCTTTTTTCTCCATTGTTTTAATTTAAAATTGATATAAAAAAAGCGCATATAGCGCTCTTTTTATCTCTTTGAAAATTGTGGTGCTTTTCTTGCTTTCTTAAGACCGTATTTCTTTCTCTCTTTCATTCTTGGATCTCTTGTCACAAAACCAGCTTTCTTAAGAATCGGTCTTAATTCATTGTCAGCTTTCATTAATGCTCTCGTAATGCCTAATCTAATTGCACCAGCTTGACCTGACAATCCACCGCCTTCAACTTTAGCAATTACGTCAAATTTATCGATGTTCTCAGTTAAAATAAGCGGTTGTTTAACTGTGTATTTTAAAGTATCTAGCCCAAAATAATCATCAAGGGATCTCCCATTTATGATTATGTTGCCTTTCCCTTGAACTAATCTAACACGTGCAACAGATGTTTTTCTTCTACCTGTACCAAAAAATTGGATAGCAGCCATTCCGTATTCCCTCCTTATATGTCAAGTTTCTCTGGTTTCTGTGCTGCATGCTTATGTTCAGGACCAGTATAAACTTTCAACTTTTTTATCATTTGCCTTCCTAATTTGTTTTTAGGAAGCATTCCTTTTACAGCTCTCATGATAGCTTTTTCAGGCTTTGTCCTCATTAAAGTCTTGTACTGTATCAATTTAAGTCCACCAGGATGTCCTGTGTAATATTTAAAGTATTTTTGCTCTAATTTTTTGCCTGTCAATACAACTTTATCTGCATTGACAATTATAACAAAATCGCCTGTATCAACACTGGGTGAATATATTGGTTTATTTTTACCAGACAAAATCTTTGCAACTTGGCTAGCTAATCTGCCTAACACTTTTCCTTCGGCATCTATAACATACCATTTTCTTTCTACTTCATTCTTTTTTGGCATGAATGACTTCACTATATTTTACCTCCTTAAGAAACTTATACTTAAGTAACATACTCTTCAATAAACGGGGCATAATTTTACATAATATAATTTTAATCCACAGCACCACCCATGTCAATAGTATATTTTAGTTAAAAACAACCCTTGTGGCGGCGCAGTTTTCCCTGCCATACATCGATTTTTTGAGTCTAAAATTTCTTTGACATCGATAGGATTAATCTTGCCTAATCCTACATCAACAATTGTGCCAACAATTATTCTGACCATATTGTATAAAAAACCATCCGCTTCAATTTCAAATTCTACATTAAAATCATTTTTTTTAAGTAAAATATCTCGAACAGTTCTTACAGAATCTTTTACACTGCTTCCACTGGCTTTAAATGCTGAAAAATCGTGTGTCCCTTTTAAATACATCAATGATTCAGTCATTCTATCTAAATCTAATTCATTGCTTATGTGCCAGCTATAATTTCTATATATAGGTGAATTAAATTTTCTGTTGTATATGATGTATTTATATCTTTTACCTTTAGCAGAATATCTAGAATGGAAGTCCATGTCTGCATCATAAGCATCTTTAATAACTATGTCTTTTGGAAGTAGGCTATTTAATGCGTTAGGAATTTTTGATGCGGGAATATTGCAATTTGATGTAAAGTTGGCAACTTGATTTAACGCATGAACCCCAGCATCTGTTCTGCTGGAACCAATCAAGTTTACATCCTCTAATGTTATTTTTTTTATTGCCTTCGTTATTACTTCTTGAATTGTAAGCGCATTTTTCTGAATCTGCCAACCATGATAATTTGTTCCATCATATTCTATCACCAAAACTATGTTTCTCATTTAGCTATCACCATGGCCAAAATCTATTCCATATTATTATTCCCACAAGAAATGCTGTCAACAAAATTGCTATATAATCTCTATTGCTCACTTTTAATTGTTTTAACTTTGTTCTATTGAATCCACCTCTATAGCATCTTGCTTCCATCGCTACTGCAAGTTCATCAGCTCTCCTAAAGGCACTGATAAATAGAGGTACTAATAGCGGAATCAAATTTTTAGCTCTTTTGACTAAATTGCCACTTTCAAAGTCGGCACCTCTGGCAATCTGAGCTTTCATTATTTTATCTGTTTCTTCAAGCAGTGTCGGTATGAATCTCAGTGCTATTGTCATCATCATTGCTAATTCATGAGCAGGTAG
>JASBVU010000437.1 GCA_029960905.1 Thermoanaerobacterium sp. | reverse complement strand
GGCGCTTATAGAAGGACGTAATTATGTATTGACTGATGATGTAAAATATCTATGTGTGCCAGTTTTGTCTCACAGGATAATATTAAAAAATGAGCTTAAGTTTAATAATGTAGATGAAAAAAGTGTCATAAAAGACATTTTGAATACGACAAAAGTTCCGGTGGTAAGAAAGTATGCGTAATTTCATTTTATTGTTGTCATTTACTGTTGTTTCTTTTCTTTTTGCTGTGTTTACTGGTGGTGAAATACTGTATTATATTTTCTTTGCAGATGTAGCTTTATTGTTATTGAGTTTTTTATATACCACAATAGGCATATTATCTGTATATATAAAAATTGACATTGACAGTACCGAAATCCATGTTGACGACAAGATTAGATATAAAATTAAGATTATGAATAAACTGTTTTTACCACTTGCATTTGTGTCAATTGATGAAAATAATAAAAACTTTTTCCCTATCACTACAAATTTGAATCCATTTCAGAAAAAAGTTATTAAAAGAAATGTTTTGTTTAAAAAAAGAGGGATATATATTGTTGGCCCGATTACAGTAAAGATAAAGGATCCATTTGGCATATTCCAAATAAAAAGGACGTTTAATAAAAAATATCAGATAGTAGTGTATCCTAAAGTATACGATGTCGCTTTTGATATGCCTTTAGCTTCAGAATTAGGAGGATTTGCAAGCAAGGCTAAGAAGTTTGAAGACTATACAAATTTGTCCGGTTTAAGAGAGTATGTTGATGGAGATAGCCTTAAAAGGGTCCATTGGCGTATATCAGCAAAGTTGCAGAAATTGTATGTGAAAGAATACCAGCACACAGCTTTAAGTGAAGTTGCTGTGTTGTGGGATTTATACAAGAATCATTATAAAACAGATGATGGAACTATAGATGAGATGACTGCAGAGTGTGTGCTTTCACTGACAAAATATTGTCTTATAAATGGACTTCCTGTACGACTTGTTGATTATGAATCAAATAAGCCATTGGCACGGTGTAGGAGAATAAAAGATTTTAGTATAATTAAATTTTGGACTTTAAAATTGTTTCCTACTTATGAATTGGACTTTGGCAGAAAATTATTTGACTACATTAGTTACATTTTCAAAGATACTACGATGGCAATTATTACTCCATGCATTGATGAAAGTGTATTGACAGTTTTGTCTCAAATCAATTTTAACCAAAACATCATAGTCTTTTATACAAGCAAAGATAAATTGGAAGAAAAAACAAAAAATAGACTGGGAAATTTAGGTATAAAATTAATAACTTGGAGAGATATGTATGAAAATATATACAAAGAAGTTCAATATAATTGAGTATACTATGACGTCTTTACTGACAGTAATTCTCTCTCTTTGTGTATTTGTCGGTTTGAATTTTAAAGTAGACATTCTCGAAATAATTTCCTTGTCTTTTGCTTTTGTGGCGCTTCTGACGATTTTTTTAAGAAGACCGCAGGTTGTAGTCACTTTTTTGTCTATTTTCATATTAGTTGATCTATATTATTTTTACATGGAAAAAGATGTGCTTACAAAAGCCGTATTAGAAATTGATAAATACGTTAATTGGCTGTATGTATACATGAGTGAGTCAAACTGGCCAGAAGGTTTCAACCAGTTAACAAGCAAGTACTTTTTTACAACAGTCTTGTTAGGCGTTTTTTCAATTTCGTTGGTCGTTACTTTTTTAAACAGAATTTTAAAAAGTTATTTTTTAACTATGTTATTTGGCATACTTGTATTAGTTTTTCAGTGGTACAATTACGTAGATAAAGCGTACGTTTATTTAGTATTTTATGTAGCAGCAAGTTTTATAAACATGTCAGTAGTCAACTATCAAAAAGCCGGAAATGGGAAAGCTTCCATCCCAAGCCTTTTGATTATTGCAATTTTGTTTTCATCTATAAGCACGGCTATCGCATACACGGTGCCGAAAAATTTTCATCCTGTTGTGTGGCAGGCTCTGAATGATAAATTCTACGCTGCATTTCCTTTTACAAAGACATGGAGAAATGGTATAGGGAGTAGCAGTGCTGCAAATAGCTTCACAACAGATTTTAGTTCATTTTCTCAAGATTTAGGCGGACCGGAAACTGTAAATGATCAGGTAGTAATGAGGGTAAAAGCCGATGAAAGTTTGTACTTAAGAGGTGAAGTGTTTGATACGTATGAAAACAATAAATGGACTAATTCAGTCGTTCAGCACAGTTTTGGGCGGGATAATTATTTTCAACCAGAATTTGATAAAAATATTAAATATACGATTAAGAGCATGGAGAGA
>JASBVU010000004.1 GCA_029960905.1 Thermoanaerobacterium sp. | reverse complement strand
GCTTTAAAGTCTGGTAAGTATGATTTAAACAATACTTCCGTCATAATCACACAGACAGGTGGGGGCTGCAGAGCCACAAACTACATAGGATTTTTAAGAAAGGCTTTGAAAGATGCAGGATTCGAGAATATACCTGTCATATCTTTGAATTTTGTCGGGATGGAGAAAAATCCGGGATTTAAAATAACACCAGGTCTTTTGAATAAGGCATTTATCGGTCTTGTGTATGGTGACCTTCTGCAAAATGTGCTGCTTAGGGTAAGGCCTTATGAGAAGATACCTGGTTCTGCAAATAAGCTTTACGAAAAATGGGTGGCTAAGTGCATAGAGTCTGTAAAAAGTGGAGATCTAAAGTTATTTAAGAGAAATGTCCATCAGATCGTCCAGGATTTTGAGAATCTTGAAATCAATAATGTGGTTAAGCCTAAAGTCGGCATTGTCGGCGAGATACTTGTGAAGTACCATCCTACTGCAAATAACAGCATCGTAGATGTGCTTGAAAAAGAAGGGGCAGAAGTGATACTGCCGAATCTTATCGATTTCTTGCTGTTTATACTGGATCATGCAAATGAAAAGTATAAGTATTTGTCAGGCAGCAAGATAAGGCAGGTTTTACAAAATATCGGTATTGCGGGACTTGAGTTCTATCGAAGGGAGATGCGAAAGGCTTTAGAGAAAAGCAAAAGATTTATTTCACCAAAGACTCTCAATGAGCTAAAAGAGTTGGCATCACCAATAGTATCCCTCGGAAACATAACTGGCGAAGGCTGGTATCTTACTGCAGAAATGGTGGAATTATTGAAAGAAGGTATATCAAATATAGTTTGCATACAGCCTTTTGCATGCCTTCCAAACCACATAACAGGAAAAGGGGTTATTAAAGCCTTAAGAGAGCTTTACAAAGAAGCAAACATTGTGGCGGTTGATTACGATCCTGGTGCAAGTGAAGTAAACCAACTTAATAGGATAAAGCTTATGCTGTCTGTGGCTTTCAAAAAACTAGAAAAAAGCAACGAAGCATTCGAGCAGATTGCTGCCACCGAAAAAATATAGTTTTTTAAAATGTGGGCATCATAAATAGTACGGGAGGTTTTTATGAATGGATAAGATTTCTTATGCAGTGAAACTTATTAAAGATGGCTATAAACCGTACTATTTTAAGCCCAGCAAAAACATACCTGCAACATTTGACTCTAAGCTTACTCTCATATCAGAAGATGGTGACAAAAAAACAATAGTTTTTAATGGAATGGAAGTAAGCGCTGCCGATAAGGTATTTATGGACTATTTTGCCAGTGAAGAGTAGGAAAATTTGGTTTTTATAAATAAAAGTATTGCATATTGTGATGAAACGTGGTATACTATAATTCGTAGTTTAAATAAGAGATTTAACAACATTTCCCCTTTTTAGGATGGAATTTGGTTTGTTTAAATCTTGTAAATCTTAAAAAGGAGGAAAGTGTTGTGGCTGATAAGACATTAGTATGCAAAGACTGCGGTAAGGAATTCCTCTTTACAGAAGGCGAGCAAGCTTTCTATAAAGAAAAAGGCTTTGAAAATGAGCCTCAAAGATGCCCTGAATGCAGAAAAGCAAGAAAGCAGCAGTACAATAACAACAGAGGCTATAGAAGATAACCTGAGAAAAACCTTATAGAGAAAATCTATAAGGTTTTTTTATGCTTTTATTAGCCTTACGCCTATTATGAGGAGTACTACTCCAATAATTTTATACCAATCAATTGGAGTTTTTTCAACCCCAAATAGCCCAAAATTGTCGATAAGTAGAGCGGCGATCATCTGTGCCGATACTATTATGGATGCAAAGGTAGCTGCGCCAAGCTTTGGAATCAGAATGATAGCTCCTAAAACGATTATAGAGCCTAATACACCTCCTAACAAAAGATGTGTAGGTGCTTTGAATAGATTTCCAAAGTGTTTTATGCTGCCATCTGATATGCTGATGAGGACTAATATTATAAGTCCAACTAAATTATTTAAGACTGCAGAGTTTTTTGGTAAAGCTATCTTGCCAAGCGCCGAGTTCATCGGTGACTGTACTCCTAAGGCTAATCCAACTATAATTGCTCCTACATAAAGCATTATCGAATTCATTTGATGCTCCCCTTTCAAATAGCTTACTTATCTAATATACCATATTTTTAAATTGACAAAAATTAAATTAACTTTTTAATATTTTGTTTTTAATAATTATTATTATATAATTAAAATAGAAACCGATTTAGGAGGGAGAAAAATGAGCTACATACCGAACGAAAATAGATATGAAAAAATGATATATAGAAGATGCGGAAGAAGTGGCATAATGCTTCCTGCAATTTCACTTGGTTTATGGCACAACTTTGGCGGTTACGATGTATTTGAAAACATGAGAGAAATGGTTAAGAAGGCATTTGACCTTGGCATAACACATTTTGACTTAGCAAACAATTACGGACCACCTCCAGGATCTGCTGAGGAAAACTTCGGCAAGATTTTAAGGACGGATCTCAGAGAATACAGAGATGAATTATTGATTTCTACAAAAGCTGGCTACACTATGTGGCCTGGTCCCTATGGTGACTGGGGCTCAAGAAAGTACTTGCTTTCCAGCTTAGACCAAAGTTTAAAGAGGATGGGTATTGACTACGTAGACATATTTTATTCACATAGAAGAGATCCAAATACACCATTGGAAGAAACTATGTCAGCACTGGCACAGGCTGTAAGGCAAGGAAAGGCTTTATACGCTGGTATTTCAAATTACAATGCTGAAGACACCAAAAAAGCCGCAGAAATCTTAAGACAGCTTGGAACACCGCTTCTAATACACCAGCCCAGCTATTCCATGTTCAACAGATGGATAGAAGACGGGCTTACAGATGTCCTTGAAGATGAAGGCGTTGGAAGCATAGCATTTAGTCCATTGGCACAAGGATTATTAACTGATAAATACTTAAATGGAGTTCCAGATGATTCGAGAGCTGCCAGAAAAAATACTTCATTGAGAGGAAATCTTACAGAAGAGAATATAAATAAGGTAAGAGAATTGAAAAAAATCGCTGATAGAAGAGGCCAGAGTATTGCACAGATGGCTTTGGCGTGGGATTTAAGGAAAGTGACGTCTGTTATAATTGGTGCCAGCAAGGTAAGCCAGATAGAGGAAAATGTAAAAGCACTTGACAATCTTGAATTCAGCCATGAAGAATTGAAAGAAATAGATGAGATATTGTCTAAATAAAATATGAGGGAAAATACCCTCATATTTTTGTTATTGTGATATTTATCACAGAAAAAGTTGATTTGCGATTGTATAATAATAAACGTACGAATACTGTATACAATTTGCACATTGGCGAATTGAAATAAATGAAGGAGGAAAATGATATGGGAATGTTTTGTTACCAATGTCAAGAGGCTTCAAAAGGCGTTGGCTGCACATTAAGAGGCGTGTGCGGTAAAACTGACGACACAGCCAGACTTCAGGACTTGCTCATATACACATTAAAAGGGATAGCAATAGTAAACCAAGAAGCCAGAAAACACGGTTTAAACAGTGAAAGCACGGATTCGTTCATCATCGACGGATTATTTTCAACAATAACAAATGTAAATTTCGACAAAAATTATTTTGTCGGAAAGATCAAAGAAGGTTTAGATTTAAGAGAATCTATAAAGAGCCAATTAAGCGCAAATGGGGTACAGTTAAGCGGATTGCATGATGCAGCTACTTGGACAAAAGATGAAAGCGAATTTGATGAAAAAGCTTTATCAGTAGGCGTTCTTGCAACTGAAAATGAAGACATAAGATCATTAAGGGAGCTTATAACTTACGGTATAAAGGGTATGGCTGCTTACGCATTCCATGCTGCAAATCTTGGCTTTAAAGATGCTAATATATCGGAGTTTATTGAGAAAGCGTTAGTTGCAATATTGGATGACAGTTTAGGTGCAAATGATTATGTATCATTGGCATTAGAGGCTGGTAAATACGGTGTCGATGTAATGGCGCTTTTGGACAAAGCAAATACGTCCACATACGGCAATCCTGAGATTACAAAGGTAAATATAGGTGTCAGAAACAATCCAGGTATCTTAATTAGCGGACATGACTTAAAAGATTTGGAAGAACTACTTGAGCAAACAGAAGGAACAGGTGTTGACGTATATACACACGGTGAAATGCTTCCTGCCCATTACTATCCAGCATTTAAGAAGTATTCACACTTTGCAGGTAACTATGGCAATGCATGGTGGCAGCAGGACAAAGAATTTGAAAGCTTTAACGGTCCTATACTGATGACCACAAACTGCTTGACGCCTCCAAAGGATTCATACAAAGACAGGCTTTACACGACAGGCGTCGTTGGATTTGAAGGCGTAAAGCATATTGATGCTACTCCAGACGGGAAGAAAGACTTTACAGAGATAATAGAACACGCAAAGAGATGCAAACCGCCAGTTGAAATTGAGAGTGGGGAGATAGTAGGAGGATTTGCCCACAACCAAGTATTGGCTTTGGCTAATCAAGTAGTGGACGCAGTAAAGACTGGCGCTATAAAGAGATTCTTTGTAATGGCAGGATGCGACGGCAGGATGAAGTCGAGAGAATACTACACAGAATTTGCCAAAGAACTTCCGAAAGATACGGTTATATTGACGGCAGGATGTGCAAAGTACAGGTACAATAAATTAAATCTTGGCGACATAAACGGCATACCGAGAGTGCTTGATGCAGGACAGTGCAACGACTCATATTCATTAGCAGTGATTGCGCTTAAACTGAAAGAAGTATTTGGACTTGAAGATATAAATGAGCTTCCAATATCATTTAACATTGCATGGTATGAGCAAAAAGCTGTAATAGTATTACTCGCGCTTCTTTATCTGGGGGTAAAGAATATTCACTTAGGACCGACACTACCAGCATTCTTGTCACCTAATGTTGCAAAAGTTTTAGTTGAAAACTTCGGCATTGGCGGCATAACAAACGTAGAAGACGATATAAAGATGTTTATGGGGAATTAAATATAGATGCAAAAAGACGGCTTACAGTTTCATTTACTTGAAAGCCGTCCTTTTTTCTTAAATTATGCACCGTATGCTTTTCTGTAAATCTCTGCGATTTCTTTTGTCAGTGGCATTCTTGGATTTGTTCCTGTGCACTGATCATTGAATGCGATGTCTGACATTTCTTCGATTTCTTTTTCAAATTGTTCTTTGTTTATGCCGGCGTCTTTAAGCGTCAACGGAATATTAAGCTCTTTCATGAGGTTCTTTATAGCTTCGATTAAGCTTTCCACACCTTCCTCGACGGTTGATGCAGGCAGTCCTAAGAATTTGGCGATTTCTGCATATCTTTCCGCTGCTTTTGGATATTCGTACTGTGGGAATGCCACAAACTTTGTAGGTTTTTCTGCATTGTATTTAATGACGTACGGCAGAAGTATTGCATTTGCTCTTCCGTGTGGTATGTGGAACTTTCCACCCAGTATGTGTGCCATGCTGTGGTTTATTCCTAAGAATGCATTTGTAAATGCCATACCAGCCATGCAGGAAGCATTGTGCATCTTTTCACGGGCTTCTTCATCATTGCCGTTTTTATAAGCTCTTGGCAGGTACTCAAATACGATCTTTATGGCCTTTTCTGCCAGTGCATCTGTGTAGTCTGAAGCCATTACCGATACGTATGCTTCTATAGCGTGTGTCAGCACATCCATACCTGTGTCTGCTGTTACAGACGGTGGCACTGTCTTTGTAAGGTCAGGATCTATTATAGCTATATCTGGTGTGAGCTCGTAGTCTGCAAGTGGGTATTTTATGTTTCTCTTTTTGTCGGTTATAACGGCAAATGCTGTCACTTCTGAGCCTGTACCGCTTGTCGTAGGTATTGCTATGAACAACGCTTTTTTGCCAAGCTCTGGGAACTTAAATGCCCTCTTTCTTATATCAGCAAATTTAAGCCTCAATGTTTCAAACTCAGTATCAGGATATTCGTAGAAAAGCCACATTCCCTTTGCTGCGTCTATTGCAGATCCACCGCCTACAGCGATTATTAGGTCAGGATTGTATGAATTCATGATTTTTACGCCGTTCATGACCGTGTCAACAGATGGATCTGGCTCAACTTCTGAGAATATTTCGTAGTCGATGTTTGCTTTATTAAGCTGATATGTCACTTTGTCTACAAAGCCCAGTTTAACCATGAATGGATCTGTCACTATGAAAGCCTTTTTCCTCTTGACTTTGCACAGATACTGTAGTGACCCGCTTTCAAAGTAAATCTTTGGTGGAATCTTGAACCATTTCATTCTATCCTTCCTTATCACAACACGCTTAATGTTTAAAAGATTGTTGACACTTACATTGTCTGTTGTTGAATTTCTTCCCATAGAACCGCAGCCTAATGTAAGGGATGGCGTGTTTGTATTGTATATATCTCCTATTGCTCCCTGTGAAGATGGTGAATTTACGATAAGCCTTCCTGTGCGGACTCGCCTTGCAAATTCGTTTATAACGTCTTGATTTTCAGAGTGTATTACAGCGGAGTGGCCTAAACCTCCAAATTCAGTCATTTCCTCACACTTTTTGATTCCTTCATTGTAGTTTTTGACGGTGTAGCAAGCAAGTATAGGGCTTAATTTCTCTCTTGACAATGGGTACTTTGGACCTACTCCTTCGTACTCTGCGACTAATATCTTTGTGCCTTCAGGAACTTTGAAGCCTGCCATCTCGGCAATCTTCGTCGCCGGTTGTCCTACGACTGCAGGGCTCATGGCGCAGCTTTGCTCATCGATAGCGAATTTTTCAAGCTTCTTTATCTCGTCTTTATTTAAGAAGTAGCAGCCGTATTCCTTCATAAGCTTCTTAACTTCATCTGCTATTTCTTCGTCTATTATCACAGCTTGCTCTGATGCGCATATAACGCCATTGTCAAATGTCTTACTTAATATGAGATCTGATACAGCTCTTTTTATGTTTGCCGATTTTTCGATGTAGCACGGCACATTGCCGGGTCCTACGCCTAATGCTGGTTTTCCTGAGCTGTATGCTGCTTTTACCATTCCCGCACCACCTGTTGCAAGGATTAGCGATACGCCTGGATGTGTCATGAGAAGCTGTGTTGCCTCAATTGATGGTGTTTCTATCCAGCCTATGCAACCTTCAGGTGCACCTGCCTTTAACGCTGCTTCATACATCACTTTGGCTGCTGCAATGCTGCACTTTATTGCCTTTGGATGGAAGCTGAATATTATAGGATTTCGCGTTTTTATGGATATTAAGCATTTAAACATTGTAGTAGATGTTGGGTTTGTGACAGGTGTGACACCTGCAATTACGCCTATCGGTTCTGCCACTTCCATGTAATTTTCCTCTATGTTCTCATTAATTATGCCTACAGTCTTTTCATTTTTTATGTCGTGGTACACGTACTCTGTGGCAAAAAGGTTTTTTGTGATCTTATCTTCGTATACACCCATTTTTGTCTCTTCGTAGGCCATCTTTGCCAGCTCAACGTGTTTGTCAACGCCTGCTAAAGCCATTGCCTTTACAATTGCGTCGATTTGCTCTTGTGTGTAAGACATGAATTTTTTCTGGGCTTCTTGTGCTCTTGACACAAGTAAATCTATCTGCTTTTGAACGTCTAATTCCGTTTTTGTCGTTGTCATAATAAACACCTCCGTGTTAATTTATTAACAATAAATCTTTATTTTTCAGGCGATTGTCGCAATTTATTCAGGTGCTTCAATAGAAATTTCGCTTGAATAAATTGAATTATGGGCGCTGAGATGTAAATAATTTTTGTTATTCATTTAACAATCACCTTACACTTATATGATATATTATCACTATTATTTTGTCAATATAGAAAATTTTTTATAAACGATTAACCAAAAAATTTTACTCAATTTATTTTATTGCTTGTGATTTTTGGGTATGGTATAATGAACAAAAAGGTAAAAGGGAGGGAAAGAATTTTGACAAATGAGGAATTCATGACCCTTGTGCTTCAAAGATTTGATGCTATTGATGAAAGACTAGAGAATATAGAAAAGAGATTAGACAATGTTGAAAAGAGATTAGATAATGTTGAAAAGAGATTAGATAATGTTGAAAAGAGATTAGATAATGTTGAAAAGAGGCTTGACAACCTTGAAAGGCAACAAAGCGATGTTGATTACATCTTAAAGCAGACATTCGAGGAGGTCACGAAGCATACAAGCCAGCTTGGTAAGTTTGAATTGAATTTTAAGAGAATAGATAAGAAATTTGACGTTTTGAATGATCACATACTTGAAAGAGAAGCAGATGTGAAACTGCTTTTAGATATACACAAGCTTAATGATGTTTAAATGGCGCTATGGGCGCTTTTTTGTTTGCTCTAATATAACCTTGAAAGGATGAGATGCTAAATGAAGTTTTCTCATGTTTACGTTGAAAGAGATGTCTTAAACCATCCTACGACAAAAAAGATATTAAGTGCGTTTAAGAAAAGCACTGTTGTTGAAATAGAAAGGTATGGGGACTTGTTTTTAAGACCAAGGCAAAATTATGTAATCCAGAAGAAATACCCAAATATAATACTGGCAAAGAAAAGATACGATTTTATATACAGAGGATCTCAAATGTGCGAAAACTTTGGCATTGATGAGTTTTACCACACATCAAACGTTTTAAATTGTATTTACACATGTGACTATTGTTATCTTCAAGGCATGTATCCATCAGCAAATATCGTGTTTTTTGTAAATTTAGAAGACTTTTTTAATGAGGTTGACAAACTTTCGCTTGATAAAAAGATATATTTAAGCATATCTTATGAGACAGATTTGTTGGCATTTGAGCCATTGACAGGTTTTGCATCCATGTGGATTTCATACGCAATGACCAACAAGAACTTGCTGATGGAGATTAGGACGAAATGTGCCAATACAGCATTTTTCGAATCTAATGAGATTCCTGACAACGTAATATTTTCATGGTCCCTTTTACCTCAAGAAGTGATTTCAATTTATGAGAATCTTACGCCATCCCTTCACAAAAGAATAATGGCAATAAAAAAGGCAATTGAAAAAGGTGTAAAAGTGAGAATATCATTAGAACCTATCATGTACGTGGAGGGGTTTGAAAAGATATATTCGGATTTTATAGATGAATTGTACAAGGAATTGCCACTTCAAGACATATACGACTTTAATATAGGCGCATTCAGGATGGTAAAGGAGCAGGCAAAAAAGGTGGAAAAACTTAAAAAAACATCATTTGTATTTTGCTATGATACGGAAGTAAAGGATGGTGTATTCACCTATAAAAATGAAGAATACATGAAAGGATTTGTATACGATAGGCTGGCAAAATACGTCAGCAAAGATAAATTATTTATAAAGTAGTGATTTATACCACAGCAATAATTGTATTTTAAGATAAAATGAAGCTAAGACATTTGTTTTAAATAAAGAGATAGACGGCATAATAAATTATGAACATAAAATAGTATTTTCCTAAAACGAATTTAAGATAGGAGGTTTTTTATGAGCGAACTTATAAACAACAGAGAACACAGGCAAGAGCTTTTAAAAGAAGTAATAAGAGAACTTCATAAAGGCAAGTCGGTAGATGAAGTGAAGCAAAAATTCAAAGACGTGATTGACGGCATTACCCATACAGAATTGTCTCAGATAGAGCAGGAATTAATGAATGAGGGGCTTTCGGTGAAGGAAATTCAAAGGCTTTGCGATGTTCATGCGGCTGTCTTTAGGGAATCATTAGAACAAGTAAAGAAGCCTGAGACTATACCTGGACATCCAGTCCATACGTTTAAGGAAGAAAACAGAGCAATCGAAAATCATATAAATGAAAATTTAAGACCGGCATTGGAGGACTTTAAACGCAATGGCACTAATGAGAGCGTATCAAAGCTTTTGGAAAATCTAAATCTTCTTATGGATATTGACAAACATTATTCAAGAAAAGAAAATCTTCTCTTCCCGTATTTAGAGAAGTACGGAATAACAGGCCCGCCAAGTGTCATGTGGGGTGTGGACGATGAGATTAGAGAACTTTTAAAATCATCTTTAAATGATTTAAAGGAGTACAGTCCATCTAAAAAAGGCTCTATTGAAGATGAAATAAATAAGGCTCTCAATAAGATAACTGAAATGATATTTAAAGAGGAAAACATACTTCTGCCGATGGCCTTAGATACACTTACGGAAGATGAGTGGGCAAATATTATGGAGGAAAGCGATGAAATCGGATATTGCTTAATATCACCTGAAACAAAGTGGAAGCCAAAAAGGGAAGACTTAAAAGGCGCAGAGGGTGAAAAACTTGCAGATGATGTGAGGAAAGGATATATTAAATTCGATACAGGTGTATTGAAAGTAGAGGAAATAAGTGCCATATTTGATAACTTGCCTTTTGATGTGACGTTTGTGGACAAAGATGATGTGGTAAGGTATTTTTCCAATGGGAAAGACAGGATTTTCGCCAGAACAAAGGCTGTAATCGGCAGAAAAGTCCAATACTGCCATCCGCCTGCCAGTGTCCATGTGGTAGAAGAGCTTTTAAGGGATTTTAAATCAGGAAAAAAGAACCATGAAGATTTCTGGATAAAAATGGGTGACAAATACGTGTACATCAGGTACTTTGCTGTAAGAGATAAAGATGGAGAGTATTTAGGAACATTGGAAGTCACACAGGATATAGAACCTATTAAAGCTTTAGAAGGGGAAAAGCGACTTATGTCGTAAGACAAGGGCAGCTATTTTCTGCAATCGAAAAAGGCTGCCCTTATTTTTAGTTTAATTTTTTACCTTCGATCAAAAAACCGACAGGCACGTCCATGACAGCATTGTCGTGTAAAAACTTGATATTAGCGTATTTTTTATTTGGGTTTAGAGAATTTATCCATACTACTTGACCATCATAGATAACTTCATAATTTGATGGAGAATTGTATATTTCTTCAGCTCTCTCAAATTTCATAAAAACAACTCCTTTCCTTAGATAGTATATATTAGCCTGTATGAACTTATACTTTTCACATTATGCTTAAGTAGTTGACATTTTAATGCAGTGTGAATATAATATATTGTAGATTAAACCAGCTACCATTGGGGGGTATAACTTCGCGATTTATATATGATTGTAAGAGGTGTTGCAGATGCTGAGCTTTATAAAAGATAGAAGTGAATTTGAAGACATAAAAAAGTCAGCGGATTTCTTCATGCTGTTGTTTTACTCCAATAAATCTCAGAAAAGTTTAGAGGCGTTAGATAATTTAAAGAAATTCAGCGATAAAAACAAAGATGTAAAAGTATATGCAGTAAATGCATCAGATGTAAGATTGCATACAGAGTTTGGCGTAACTGCTGTACCTGCTTTAATTGCTTACGGCGATGGAAAAGTGCAGCAGATAGTCTACGGTGTACAGACAGAAGATTATTACGAAAAGCTACTTTCTACATCGCCTGTAAAGTCAAGCGATGGGTCAAAAAAATATCACAGGGTCATTGTCTACACATCGCCTTCATGTCCGTGGTGCAGTGCCACAAAATCTTACTTAAGGCAAAACAATATACCGTTTAGAGAAGTAGATGTAACTAAAAACCCAGGTGCTGCTGAAGAGCTTGTAAGAAGAAGCGGGCAAAGGGGTGTGCCACAGACGGACATAGACGGCACAATAGTAGTAGGATTTGATAAGGCAAGATTAAATACACTATTAGGTATCCAAGGATAAAAATTATTTATAATAATAATGTAGAAAGGATGATGAGTGTGGAAAAGATACAACCAGTAAATGGAAATGCTCTTATAAGACTTGAAGATACAGAAGGGGATAAAAAAATAGGCGGTATAATAATTCCCAGAAACGCACAAGAAAAACTTCATGAAGGAATTGTGGAAGGCCTTGCAGCCGGTGCTACAGACGAGATATCCATAGGCGATAGAGTCATATACAAAGAATTTTCTGGCACTATGATAAAACACGGCGACACCGAGTATTTGATAATTCCTGTTGACGATATAATAGCAAAATACGTGGATGTAGATGAAATATAACCGAGATTTATTCTCGGTTTTTTTGTTATCTAATGAGGTTTTTAAAATTTGCATAATATGGAAGTATATTAAAGCCAAAATTTGAAAATATATTTATTGATTTTTTTTCATATTAGGGTATAATTAAAACATGGAAGTAATCCCATTAAAATAGTAGGAATTAAAAAGGGAGTGTAAATATGAAGGATAATTTGTTAGAAATAAAAAATGTCAAAGCAGATGTTGACGGCAAGGAGATATTGAAAGGACTTAATTTGACTATAAAAAGAGGAGAAATACACGCCATTATGGGACCTAACGGCAGCGGGAAAAGTACCCTCTGCAATGTAATAATGGGAAACCCACACTACACAGTGACAGACGGTGAGATACTTTTTGAAGGGGAAAATATCGTAAATCTTAAGGTAAACGAAAGGGCTAAAAAAGGCATATTTTTATCGTTCCAATCACCTGAGGAAATCCCAGGGATAACGGTAGATAATTTCATAAGGACTTCTTTAAATGCAGTTACAAATAAAAACATGCCTATGCTACAATTTGCAAAAAGCATGAAAGAAAAGATGGATATGCTGGACATGAAACCTGAGTATAGGACAAGATACTTAAACGTAGGTTTTTCTGGCGGGGAAAAGAAGAAAAGTGAAATCTTGCAGATGGCTATGCTAAATCCAAAGCTTGTAATGCTGGATGAGATAGATTCAGGCCTTGACATAGATGCGTTAAGGGTTGTTGCTGAGACAGTCAGGAAATTAAAGACAGAAGATATGTCAATACTAATTATAACCCACTACAATAGGATATTGGATTACTTAGAGCCAGACGTAATATCTGTCCTTGCACATGGGAGAATCGTCAAAGAAGGGGATAAAAATCTAGCGAAGGAGCTTGAGAAGACAGGATACGAGTCTATACTGGACGAAGTTCTGTCATAAAGGGGTGAATCAGATGAAGAAAACCATCGTAAATGATATAGATTTTTCCAGGTACAATATAAAAAACGAAGTCAGGTATTCGTACAAGACAGAAAAAGGGCTTTCTAAAAAGATTGTTGAGGAGATATCCGAAAGGAAAAATGAGCCTAAATGGATGAGGGATTTTCGCTTAAAGTCACTTGAAATATATGAAAGCAAGCCAATGCCTACTTGGGGTGTTGATCTAAGCCAACTTGACATAAACTCCATTGTCGCATATCTAAGCCCTGATGCTAAGCTAAAAAATTCATGGGACGAAGTGCCAGAAGATATACGTTCAACATTTGAAAGGCTTGGTATTCCTGAGGCGGAGAAAAAGGCTCTTGCGGGAGTTGGCGCGCAGTACGACTCAGAAGTAGTGTACCACAGTATAAAAGACAATCTTGCAAAACAAGGCGTAATATTTGAAGACATGGACACTGCTTTGAAAAAGTACCCTGACGTAATTAAGGAGTATTTTATGACGAAGAATGTTACGCCAAATGATCACAAGTTTGCGGCGCTACACGGTGCTATATGGAGCGGTGGCACATTTGTATATGTGCCTGAAAATGTGAAAGTAGAAGTGCCTTTGCAGGCATATTTCAGGATGAATGCACCAGGGACAGGGCAGTTTGAGCACACCCTTATAATAGCTGACAGAGGAAGCGAAGTAAGATTCATAGAAGGGTGTTCAGCACCACAGTATGCAGTATCCAATTTACATGCAGGGTGTGTGGAGCTTTTTGTTAAAGAAGGAGCAAGGCTTATCTATTCCACTATCGAAAATTGGAGCAAAAATACTTACAATTTGAATACGAAAAGAGCTTTAGTTGACAAAGACGGCGTCATAGAGTGGATATCAGGCTCTTTTGGCAGCCACAAGACGATGCTTTATCCGGCATCTGTGTTAAGAGGCAAGGGAGCAAAATCTGAATACACTGGTGTCACATTTGCGGCAAAAGGTCAGCATTTAGATACGGGCTCAAAAATGATACATTTAGCACCATACACATCGTCGAAAGTATTGGCGAAAAGCATATCCAAAGACGGTGGAATCACAAATTACAGAGGACTTTTGAGGATAGGTCCTAATGCAGAAGGGGCGAAGGCATCTGTACAGTGTGAAGGACTTATGATAGACGAAATATCAAGGTCAGATACAATGCCTATAATAGAAGTTTCAAACGACAATGTTGACATAGGGCATGAAGCAAAGGTAGGAAGAATCAGTGACGAGCAGATATTCTACCTAATGACTAGAGGATTAAGCGAAGATGAAGCGAGGTCCATGATTGTAAGAGGATTTGTAGAGCCTGTAGCAAAATCACTTCCGCTTGAATACGCCGTTGAGCTTAATCGCCTTATAAAGCTTGAGCTTGAAGGTACTATTGGGTAAAGGAGATGTTTTTATGGTTAAATCGTTAGATTACAATACAATACAAGATATCATAAAGGAAGGCGGAAGTGGAGAGAAAGAGCTTAGAGTAAAAGGTTACGAGGTATTTTCAAAAGTGCCAATGCCTATGTGGAAAAGAGTGAAGCTGGATGATGTCCATATTCCATACTATAAAGAGTATAAAAGTGCAGCCATTGATAATGATGCCCAAGAAGGACTTGTGGTAAATCCTTTGACAAAAACTTTAATGGATGACGATTTAAACGCAATAAAGTCTGCCTTGGCACACAACTTTGGAGTAGATGAAAAATTTAGAAACATGGTTTTGGCATTTTACAATACAGGCTTTAGCGTAAGAGCTCTGCCAAATTCAAATGTTAAGCTACCCGTTACAATAAACTACAGCGCAGTTGGCGATGACGACACTATAATAGATTTAAACCTCATTATTGCAGAGAGATTATCAAACTTGACAGTCGTTTTCGATTTAGCTTCTGACAAAAGAGGATTTCACAATGGACTTACAGCCGTCATTGCGAAAGATGGAGCAAGCGTAAACATAGTGAAGATTCAGAGGTTCAGTGATGATTCTTCAAATTTTGACAATAATATAATAATAACAGGAAATGATGCAACAGTAAAATGGACGCAAATTGATTTAGGCTCAAAAGTAAATGCTTATGATGTGACTGCAGAATTAGAAGGCATGAGCAGTAGTGCTTACTTCAACTCCATATTCTTAGGAGCTTACGATCAAAGCCATGATATGTCTTACAGGGTTAACCATATAGGGAGAGGACAGAAAGCAATGTTGATGTGAAAGGCGCATTAAAAGACAAGGCAAAGGCGGTTTTCAGAGGCAACTTAGACATGAAGAGGGGTGCAAGAAAGGCAAAGGGCAATGAAAGCGAGGTTGTCCTTCTGCTGGATAAGACAGTAAGATCTGACGCTATACCTGCTTTATGGTGTTCTGAAGATGATGTTCAGGCAAACCATTCCGCAAGTGCGGGGCAAATTGATGAAAACAAGCTTTTCTACATGATGTCAAGAGGTTTAAGCATGGAAGAAGCAAAGCTTTTGATGGTGGAAGCAAGCTTTAACCCAGTAATTGACACATTGCCCAGTGATGCTCTTAAAGAGACAGTTAAAAGTTACATCGGAAGGAGGATTTCTGACTGATGCTGGATGTTTTAAAGATAAAAGAAGATTTTCCTGTATTAAAGACAGCTCCACATGGGAAAAAGCTCATATATTTTGACAATGCAGCAACAACTCAAAAGCCAACGTATGTGATTGATGCGCTATCTAAGTATTACAAAGAGTACAATGCAAATGTGTACAGAAGCCCTCATTATCTAAGTGCATTGTCAACAGAGGCCTATGAGGAAGCAAGAGATGCTGTAAGAAGGTTTATAAACGCCAGATCATCTGAGTCAATCGTATTTACGCGAAATGCCACAGAGTCTATAAACCTTGTGGCATATACATGGGGGTTTAAACATATTGGTGAAGGCGATGTAATAGTATTGACGATAGCCGAGCATCACAGCAACATCCTTCCATGGCAGATGGTGGCGGAGAAAAAAGGTGCAAAGCTTAAATACGTCCACCTTGATGGAAATTCCAGGCTTGACTTAGATGAGTTTAAAAGCATTTTGAAAGATGGAAAAGTTAAACTTGTCGCTTTACAGCATTCGTCAAATGTCTTAGGAATAATAAATCCTGTCTACGAAATCGTGAATTTATCACATGAAAGCGGTGCTAAAGTATTAATAGACGGTGCACAAAGCATACCAAACATGAAGATAGATGTAGATAAGCTTGGTTGTGACTTTTACGCGTTTTCAGGCCATAAGATGATGGGCCCTATGGGTATAGGTGTCCTATATATAAAAGGAGAGCTACTGTCAGATGTCCCTCCGTTTTTAAGCGGTGGAGAAATGATAGACGAGGTCTTTGAAGATTACTCTACTTTTGCACCATCACCACTTAAGTTTGAAGCTGGTACTCCAAATGTTGAAGGTGCTTTTGGCCTTATGAAGGCGATAGAGTACGTTGAGAAGATAGGCCTTGACAATATTTTAAAGCATGAGCAAGAGCTTACAGAATACGCTTTAGAGAAATTGTCTAAGATAGACTACGTAAAATTGTACGGCCCTAAAGATGCAAAAGACAGAACAGGTATAATATCATTCAATGTGGAAAATGTTCATCCACATGATGTAGCCACGATACTTGATCAGGATGGCATAGCAGTAAGAAGCGGTCATCACTGCTGTCAGCTTCTCATGAGGTACTTAGGTGTTCCTGCAACTGTGAGGGCAAGTTTCTACGTTTACAACGACAAAAGCGAAGTAGATGCTTTTGCAGATGGATTAAAAGATGTCAGGAAGTGGTTTAGATGAGCGATTTGAATCAGCTTTATTCAGAGATAATCATGGAGCACTACGAAAATTCTCCAAATAAGAGAGAGATGGAAAACCATACGATAAAAGAAAGAGGTCACAACCCTCTCTGCGGTGATGACATAACGCTAGAGCTTAAGATGAATGGTGATGTGATAGAAGACGCTTCATTTGTAGGTCACGGCTGTGCTATAAGCCAAGCTTCTACATCAATGATGTGTGACCTCATAAAGGGAAAGGACAAAAAAGAAGCTTTAAAGCTGCTGGAAAAATTTATAGATATGATTCACAAAAAGGATGTTGACATAGACGACCTTGGTGATGCACAAGTATTGCAAGGAGTGTCAGACTTTCCGGCAAGAGTAAAGTGTGCTCTGCTGGCGTGGAAGACGCTTGAAAAGATAATATAACGATAAGCGCTTTAACGAAAGTTAAGGCGTTTTTTTTATTGATTAATTTTTGTTGATAAATAATTTCGATATTTTGCCATTTTATATTGTCCGCCTATTATTTTTTTAAATTTTTCCAT
>JASBVU010000436.1 GCA_029960905.1 Thermoanaerobacterium sp. | reverse complement strand
GGCGTGAGGTTAGGAGCATCATGAGGGAAAGAGGAGGAAAGTTGTAAAGATTGTGTATTAAGGAGATATAAGATTTAAGATTAAGATATCGTTTTAGTAAAGAAGATCTTGAGCTATTATTGATTGCATTACCAACGGTTGTATGGTATATTCTATTTTGCTATTTACCAATGTTTGGAATAATTATTGCCTTTAAACAGTTTCGACCACTACCTGATGCTGGTTTTATCATGAGTTTGATTAAAAGTGAGTTTGTAGGGTTTGACAACTTTAAATTCCTTTTTGCTACGCCAGATGCTTGGATTATATTTCGTAATACTTTAGCTTATAATGCAGTTTTTATTGTTCTAGATATTGTTATCCCGGTCGCCCTGGCTATAATGATTTCACAATTACATTCTCAAAAACTTGCTAAAGTCTGTCAGACTGCCATGTTTTTACCTCACTTTTTGTCATGGGTGGTTGTAAGTTATTTTGTCTTTGCGTTTCTTAGTGTAGACAAGGGATTACTTAATCAACTTTATAAGGCGCTGGGATGGGAACCAGTTGAATGGTATATGCAATCTCGATATTGGCCATATATACTGACGTTTTTACATCTATGGAAAGGTACGGGTTATGGTATGGTTGTATACTTGGCAAGTATATCTGGAATTGATATTTCTTTATATGAAGCTGCTCTTATTGATGGTTCTACGAAATGGCAACAAGTTAAATATATAACTTTACCTATGCTTAAACCTATTATAACCATTATGTTTATTTTATCCGTTGGCCATATATTTACAACGGATTTTGGTTTATTTTATAATATTCCGAGGAATTCAGGTCCTCTTATTAATGTGACGCAAACTATTGATGTATATGTATATAAAGCTCTTATGGGAATGAATAATATTGGGTTTTCTTCTGCTGCTGCGTTCTTACAGTCAATATTTGGATTCATAACCATTACAACAGCAAATTGGATTGTTCGCAAGATTGATCCTAATAGCTCTTTATTCTAATCATTAGAAAGGTGATGGAGTAATGGCGAAAGATAATCTGTTTTCTTCGGGTATTACACGGTTTAATCGTATTTCTACTCCAGTTAATATATTATTTAGTTTAATCTTTATTTCTTTAGCTTTAATAGCTGTTATCCCTGTAATTTTTGTTATTATTATATCATTTTCATCTGCTGAATCCATTCAAAGAATTGGGTATAGTTTTTTCCCGCAAGAATGGAGTATAGATGCATATGTATATCTATGGAATCTTCGAGATGTAATAGGTAGATCGTTCCTTGTATCAGTTGGTATTACGATTGTAGGTACTGTTATTGGGTTGTTTCTTAATTCAACTATGGGTTATGTTCTTTCGCGTAAAAACTTTGTATTAAGAAATTTTTTTACTAAGTTAATTTTTATACCGATGCTTTTTAGTGGAGGCCTTGTTTCTTCATATTTAATCAATACTCAAGTTTTAAAATTGGGCAATACTTACTGGGCGCTTATACTTCCTATGGCAGTATCATCATTTTATATTATTGTATTAAGAACCTTTTTTCAGACTACTGTTCCTGATTCTCTCATTGAGTCAGCTAAAATAGATGGTGCTTCCCAATTTACAATATATTTTAAAATTGTTATGCCTATATCACTGCCGGCTTTGGCGACTATTGGTCTGTTTCTTTCTTTTGCATATTGGAATAGTTGGTTTCTTGCTATGCTTTATATACAATCAACGCATCAACATATGTATCCACTACAGTATGTACTGATGAGCATTGAAAGAAATTTGCAATTTTTGACACAGAACTCGCAATTTATGATTCCAGAGGAGGCATTGAGGCGTCTGCCTGCTGAATCTGTCAGAATGGCTATCGTTGTAATTGTTGTTGTACCTATCACACTAGCCTATCCATTTTTCCAGAAATATTTTATTTCTGGTTTGACTATTGGAGCTATTAAAGGTTAGTTAAGAAATAATTTATGAGTGTTTATTAAGCCATCTAATGGCTAATAAAAATACAGAAGGAGGAATGTTAAAATGGTTAAAAGAGTATCTATCTTACTTATTGTAGTGATGCTTATTTCGATTGCTTTATTCGGCTGTGCTAAAACGGCAGTGGAGCCAAGTGATGTAGGTGATTCAGGATCTACTAATGAAGATACTACCAAAACAAATGATACTGAAAAGTCCAAGGAACAACCAGTTGAACTTATTTGGATCATGGGGAATCCCGGTCAAGTTCCTGCTGATCAAGCCATGGTTGAAGAAAAGCTTAACGAAATATCTGTTCCTCTTTTAAATGTAAAAATGA
>JASBVU010000435.1 GCA_029960905.1 Thermoanaerobacterium sp. | reverse complement strand
CACTTCCTTTGTTTAATGAAGGTTATTTTCAAAATGAGTCTGTTATATTTCCTTTGGCCAAATCCTTATATATCAGCTCCATTTGTTGTAAAACCTCTTCTATAGAAAATCGGCTCTCAATTTTTTTCCTTCCAAGTTCACCAAACTGTTTGGCCAATCCTTCATCAGTCAACAAAATAAAGCATTTTTCAGCAATTTGCAGCGGATCTTTTATAGGCACTAAATAACCGTTTTCACCGTTTACAATAAGATCTCTATTCCCCCTTATGTTGGTTGCAATAACCGGTACCTTCATCGCCATCATTTCCATGACTGAACGCGGGAGTCCTTCTCTAATGGATACCAACAGCCCAATATCTGTTATACTCAGTATTCTTGGGATATCTACCCTAAATCCTAAACATTTGATATACGTATCCAAATGCCGGTCTTGAATATATTTTTGAACAGCATCAAGATTCTCCCCGTTTCCAATAAGAAAAACCACAAAATTTTGAATCTTATCTTTAAGAATGTCACAGGCGTCAACAATATCCATTTGTCTTTTGTTATTGTTAAATTCTGCAATATGAGTAATAACTTTTATATTTGAATTCAATCCAAGTTCTAATTTATAATCCTGTTTTTCCTTTTCTGAAAAATAAGCAGGATCGTAATTGTGTGTATCTAAACCAACTCCATGTACATAATGAATTTTTCTTGTTGAAACGATCTTTTGAGCAACAGCTATATCATCAGTGTTAGTTACAATAAGCTTATTCGTTTTTAACCCGGCAATTTTTTCAGCTGTTAAAAATAAGAAGTTTTTTAACCACATTTCATTTTCATTAAAATGAAAGCCATGTACAGTATATATAACATCATGATGATTAGAGGAAGCCATTCTGGTTATAAACGAGGCGATTGGAGTATGCAGATGGAGAATATGATAATGTTTAATAATTCTCTTTATAACCTTATAGGAAATCAAATTGCCTTTATCTATTAATACTCTGCTAAATGGTACATGATGTATGGCTGCTCCTAATTCCTTCAAATTTTCCAAATTGCTGTCTTGAGTATTGGCGGCAACACCAACTTCATAGTCTTTATTTAAAAAATACCGGATGTGAGGTATTAAAAAAGCCTCAACAGTCCTAATAACTGTTGTTACAAATAACACTTTTTTATTCATAACATCATCCGTTCCTCTCTTTTTTTTCAGTAAATTTATGAAAAACTAAAGGCAATAGAACCGCCAGTGCTGCCAACCGATAACGATAAATCGAACCAATATTTGGTAAGCTAAATGATACAGCTATAAATATAGAAAATGCATACAGCAAAATGACCTTGCCAGCATTCCCCTTTAAAATGATGATTCGATTTTTCCATATAAAGTAATAGAGTATATACCAAACAATCATTTCTAAGCCTGAAAAAAGATATATTCCTTGACCAAAAGACAGCCATTGCCAAGGAAATGGAGCAAACACTGTAAAGGGAAGTTGAACTATCCATCTTATTTCAGGAGGAAACATGGTAACAAGCTTTATTCCTGATCCTCCTTCTAAAGCAATTTGGTTTATTCTTTCGACTCCTTTCTCCGAGGTGGAATTGTCCAATGCCTCCACTACAATATCACCTGCAGATGTCGCACCGAGAATGATAATGCCAAGTATAATGAATATCGTATTTCTAAAAAAGCTGCTATTGCCCTTAAAAAGCTGAAACACAATAATGATTAAAATCGGAAGTGAGATAGCCAACAAGAACTGCGGCCGCATAGAACTAATCAATAAAATACCGCAAACCACAAGAATTGTATCTCTAACATTTAATTTCTTTTCGCTGATTCCTAAGACTAAAAACCCAGACAAGACCATTCCAAGCGTAACGAAAGCATCTTTTAATAATGAAACTGACCAGAATATTGCGCTGGGAAACAAGCTCCATAATAATGCGGCAGTTGTTCCAAACTTCTTTCCCCCAACTCGGTATCCTAACTCATATATTAACGGAACAATAAGAACAGATGCTCCTAAATTGATAAGCTGAGGGATATTCATATCAGGTCCAAAGTTATGATAAAAAAATGCGACAAAAACTGTATATGATAGATTTCCTTCAAGAGCTTTTAACCATGAATGGGAATGAATCGCCTTTAAAGCATCGCCATGGTATGTGTAAGCATCTACATCCCCCGGATAAAAGCCCCCAAGCCCCGTCTGATAAGAATAAATTTTAAACAAAATCATAAGGAATATCCTAATTGATAATGCAAGTATAATCATGTGGACTACATTTTTTGGATGTCTGAATAATACAGA
>JASBVU010000434.1 GCA_029960905.1 Thermoanaerobacterium sp. | reverse complement strand
TGAAGAAAGAATTTGGTAGTAACTATCAGGTAAAAGTTGATAGTATTTATGTAGGAATAAATATGATATTGGTAGTTCAAGTCAAACAAATTATAATATTCAGGCTTATGCAAAAGCCCGATATACTGTAACAGATTGTTATTGGTATACTTTCCCGGTACAATCAAATACAGCAGGGGTAAACCATCAAGTAAATACAAAATAATGTGAATGGAGGCTTGGGATGAAAATTTTAATTTATATTCTTATTTTAATGTTTATAGGACCGGTGATAGTATATTTTTTTATTGCACCATCTTTCCTTTATACATTGATATTTATTTTTTTTATATTAATGCTTGGATTATCTATTTATTTGATTAAAAAGATAAAATAGGATTTTCAATTATATTTTTCTTTTTACTATTTGTTATTTTCATATAGTTTATGAGTTTTAAAATTACTAAAATTCCCCCTGTCAATAAGAGGAGAAAAAAGCGAGAGCTGTTTTATCTTAAGAGTTCACCGTAATTACTAACAGAACCGGAGAGATACGAAATGTTCAATGAGAAAATAAATCCAATCGTCTGTATTCTTATACCTTTTAAAAGGTCTATGCGTACAGGCGTTTTTATTTTTATTACAAAGTTATATATGTTTTTGTTATAAAATTTTCTATGTATAGAATATCACTCACATTATAACTTAAGTTTGACACTACCCTATAACACAAAAACTTGATTGTGGAAAAATCAAGGCTAAACCGACTGATCCACAGCTATTCAACTATTTTTTGGTATTGCTTTTTTAAGGAGGAAGTATATAGTTCGTTAATGAGCATTTATTTTCTGTTGTCGTTTCTTTTATATGCCAATATTTTTTTCTTTACTACTATTTATGATAAGGCACCCTTCTCCTCTGCAACAACACATTGTATTTTTTCATTTTATTCCTTTATTGTAAATAACTCGCGAAGATAATCACGACGTGCATGCAGTATACGGTGGATTATTACATTCTCATCCAACAGTCTGTAGAAAACTAGATAGGGGTGCACAACAATAAATCGATATCCGCGCTCAACAAGAGTGTATTCCTCATCTGATAAAACCGATCCCATATTAGGAAACTCTGCAAGCTTGCCAATTTGATTATTTAGCTTCTCCAGCATCATTTCTGCGGCGGAATGATTATCATGCGATATAAACGAAAATATCTCATCCATATCGTCAACTGCTGCAGGAGTATATTTAATCTTATTCCTTTGCGTCATTGATCTTTCTCCGCATCATTGCTATAACTTGATCATGTTCAATCAAATGAGCACCTTCGTCAACCTGCTTTTCTGCAACCAACAGTTTTGATTGCAATTTGATACGTGCCTCCATGCGTCGATACGCTTCATAGCTCATGACAACCAGGTCGGCTTCCCCATTGCGTGTCAGCACGACCGGCTCATCAAGTTCATGGCAGTATTTTGAAAAACCATTATAATCATTTCGGATCGTTGTCGACGGCTTAATATTCACTCCTTGCAGCCCCCTTCACATATCATTATTCTAACTAAATTATATCATTTTTATATCATCTACGCTATCCATGCAATGAATTGTCATTCTTTCAGCAGACATACTTTTTTTTCTTAACATTCTCCTTTGAATCTGTCGCACCTTAACTTAATCCAAAAAAGGTTAAACAAAGATATTCACCTTATATAGCACTCAAAAAGGAATTCCTATAAAATTGAGATTGAATGACGAGAAAAAGCGTGGTGAATCGATTGTTTAAAATCATGTTAATTGAAGACGATGCTACCTTATTTGATGAAATCAGAGAAAGGTTATCACAATGGTCTTATGATGTATATGGAATTAATGATTTCAGCAAAGTCATTCATGAATTTACAGCGATTAAACCTGATTTAGTCATCATTGACATACAATTGCCGAAATTTGACGGCTTCCATTGGTGTCGTATGATCCGCTCCTATTCGAACGTTCCGATACTCTTTTTATCATCACGCGATCACCCGACTGATATGGTGATGTCGCTGCAGCTTGGTGCAGACGACTTTATTCAAAAGCCATTTCATTTCGATGTACTCATTGCGAAAATACAAGCGATTCTTCGTCGTGTTTATAACTATAATACCGATCGAATTGAACTGAAAACATGGTGCGGGGCAACAGTAGATTATGAGAATAATACGGTCACAAATGATAAAGGAACAATTGAACTAACAAAGAATGAAATCTTAATATTAAAACATTTGCTTGAGAAGAAAAACAAAATCGTCAGCCGATCAGAATTAATCAAAAGCTTATGGGATGATG
>JASBVU010000433.1 GCA_029960905.1 Thermoanaerobacterium sp. | reverse complement strand
ATTCTACTATCAGTTGTGTTGATTCCGTAAAGAGGCTGACTTGGCTGTGTAAGCTTTGAAAGCTCATGAGTCGACATTTTAAGCGCTACTGATGTATAAGCCTTATTTATGGCTAAATTCATGCTTTCGAGAAGTGTACCATCCATAAAATGCGCTGCTATCAAATTGCCATACATGTCGACTATTGCAATAGCAACTGGTAGATTTATGCTTTCAGCCTTCTTTTCTACCTTTTCCATTAACTTTTTTGCGACACTCAAATTAAGCTTTATTCCAATTCCGTTCTTTCTATAATGCTTTTTGATTATGTCAGTTACCTTTTCTTCTATTTCCATTCTTATTTCCATATGCCTTGCCAAGACAAATAAGTAATCAGACAGCCTATTGATATACACTTTTGAATTAATGTTTACAGGATATTTCTTATCAACGCTAATCAATCTTCTCTCAGTTCTTCTTGTTATGGTCCTTGCAACGTCCAATAATGCTGAGATTTCGTTTTTACCAGGTATTACAAAGCTATTTTTAATCTTTATCATGTTTTGATAAGCGTCAATTAATCTTTCTATTTCAAAGACATCATTTTCTGATATACACCATTTATCACTTTTACCATCTGCTACTTCTGAAAGAATTGTTTTTATTTTTATCTGAATATTTTCTATCTCTTTTTTTATGGCATCATCATTTATTTGAGCTTTTACAAAGCCTAAATAACTTGTTAACTCATCCAAATTTCCTAATGTCTCTATTCTTAAATCGTCTTTTGGAACTCTTTCCCCATTTAACAACGACGTGTAACCATCATCACCAGTTTTAGAATAAATACTCATAACACCACCTGCTAAGCAATGTATTTTAGTGGCAAACCTTTTACATATCTTGCAGCATTGCATCCAATAAGCATCGGGCTAAAATTTTTATCTTTTTTTGAAAGAATCAAAGGTTCCATTATCTCTAAATTTTTAGAATGTAGACATATTAGATCTCCCAGTATACCTATGCCAACACCTAAGACAGATGCTTTTGCCGCATCATAAGCCATTTTCACAACATCAGTGCACTCATTGTCAGCTAATCTATATAATGCACCTTCTTCTTCGATGCCAGCTATAACTTCATTTATTAAGTCCCTGTTTTCTGTATTCGAAAAAATCACAATTTGAGGTATTATAAATTCCATAAAATCACCCTAAATAAGACATCACAAGACCTGTTGCTACAGCGTTTCTTGGGCCTTCGACTTTTCTTATATTGCCCCTGCCTGCTATGATTTTATAGTTTGATAGCTCAGTCAAAATCATTTCCGGAATTTCAAAATCCAAAGCAGAACCTCCAACTAATACGACATTTGGTATTTGCCTTAAATTATTTCCCGGAGCAATTTTTGTTAAAGCTCTTAGAGCATTTTTTACAAAAACTTTATATTTTGCTTGCCTTCGTACGTAAATAATCTTTTCCATAGTCAAATCTTCTTTAAATATAGGAATCATATCATTTTCTTTTAAAATCACGATTCTTCCGTAAAATCGAGGATTTAAGGGTTTAGCAAAAAACTTTATCTCCCTATTTTCCATTCTTATGTGAAATAAACTTTCAACTTTCCCAATCGGGTTCTTTTTTATTTCTTCTGACAAATATCTATCATTTAATCCTAATTCTGAATCAATAAGCATTGTGACTAATTCTCCAGCACCTGCCATGTGTATAGATTTTACAATGCCTTTTTCATCAATCACAGCTGCATCTGTAGATCCTCCTCCAATATCCAGTATTGCAAGTGGTAACTTTGTACCTGGCGTTGTCAAAGCACCTAATGCAGCCATTACAGCTTCCACTCCAGCTATTTTTACAAATACACCCCATTCTCTTTGGAGCTTTTCTGCAATCTCTATCATTGGAAGTGTATCTGTCTTTACCATAGCCGCCAATACAACTGCTTTCTCCATCGAAGTCTCACCAGCAAGCCCACCTTCTACTTTAACAGGAACGGTTGTGTCAACCGCAAAAATGTCTTTAATCTTTACATTGTCTATTTTTTGACCGGTAATACTTGACATTTTGCTTTTTAGATTTTTTATCATGTTCCCAACATTTGTATTTTTTTCACCTTCTACATCATCAATTGTTCCAACTTCCTCAACTGATTCCATTATAGCTTCAGCTCCAGAATCAACACTTACTTTTGATGACATTGTTGAACCAATGATTAAGAGGTTTCCCGCCGGAATTATCCTCTCTTTTACTTGTCCTTTTGGCGTTTTTATAACCACTGCCGACTTTTTCCCAATCAAACTTTTCGAAATCGGTATG
>JASBVU010000432.1 GCA_029960905.1 Thermoanaerobacterium sp. | reverse complement strand
CGGTATAGATGTGCTTCACCACGCCATGTTCTGGTTGGAGAAGCGGGAAAAAAAGTTTGATTGCGTAATAAACCTGCAGCCCACCAGTCCCCTGCGTACCGCAGAGGACATAATGAACGCAATCGATTTGTTGATCGAACGTAATGCCGACGCCATTGTTTCAGTTTGTGAAGTTGACCATCATCCGTGGTGGTGCAATACCCTATCCATAGACGGATGTATGAAAGATTTTATCAGGTCCGGTATCCCGGCCAACCGTCAGGTACTGCCCAGGTACTATAGACTAAATGGAGCCATTTATCTTGCTCGTTGGGAGTTTCTCCGCAAGAGTGATAATTGGTATGTTCCGGGGACATATGCATACGTTATGCCCAGGGAGAGGTCGGTGGATATTGATGAAGAGTTTGATTTATTGTTGGCGGAACTGATCATAAGCAAAATCCAGTAAAGATAGTGTTAGATAAAACAATGTGATAATTAATAATGAATATTTTTTAAAAGCATAATTAGTCATGTGTCATATATCGTTTATACCTATACTTTAGCAAACACCTGAATCCGTGAAACAAAAGAATGTCAACACTTTCAAGCTGGAAGCTTGAATTAAAACCCTTTCATAGAGGGTTTAGTTTGGTTTTGCCAAAAACGAAACTATATATCGCCAATAAAATTTTATAAAGTGTATATGATACAATAAAATATATATTCCCTCTTTTAAATACTTATTTGGCGATAATGTTTTCCCATTATGTGTAAGCCATAGGGGGTGCCATCTAAATACATCACTGATTCAGGTATATATTAGTTGGTTTTATGTCATTGTATGTTGGGTAGAGCTATTAATCTTTGTTATATGAGACCAAGGTATATTTCTAAAATTTATTTTAGGAGCCTGGAAAGATGCCTATATCTACTATATTAATGAACATAATATTTTTCTTTATTGTGCCCAGTATCCTAATTATCGTATATTTTTTAACCAATACAAACTCCATATTTTCATTGTATTTTGGAGATACTGGTAAATTTGTTGGTTTTTTAACAGCTTTATTAACGTATATTTATGTGGTATTAACTGGTTTTTTAGTAAGAGAAAGTATTAAAAGTTCTCAGCAGCTTATTTTGGCTCGTCATACATTATTGCGAGAGTTGGAAATTGATATGGATAAAATTCAAAGAAGTAAAACAGTACAAATATCTACTAATAATGGTAGTTTTGAGCCCAGGGAGTTTCGCTATGTTTTAGATCAACCTTTAAATTGGATCTATGTTAAAAGTGATACGGAACATGGGATCTTATCATTACCTAAATATATAGATATAGAAGGTCAGCGGCATTGGTTGGTTAGGGACAAAGAAAGCTGTAAATGCAAGGAAGAGCAATATCTTTCTTCACAAGCATTTCATGAGGTATTATTGTGGTTTAAACGCCTTAAAATAGCATATAATGATAAAGTGGTTAAAAACGAAGACCTATTAGATCTTTGGAGGCAGATTTTGCCGTTTGGAGTAGGAGATAGGCTATATTATTTTTTTAAATATTTTTCGGGTAAAGATGAGATAGAATCTCTTATTTATATAATTAATCAAACTATTAGTTATTGTTATGAATTAAAAAGAGATGCTCCAATAAACTACTATTTAAATTACGCTTCTGACGAGGATCGTGAGTTACTAAAGCCACGTAATAACGCTAAAAAAGATTATAAACATATTATGGTAACTAACAAATAAAAACGTAATGTTTGAATAAACTACGTCCCAATACCTTTGTCTTTTGCGGAAAGGTCTATTGAAAAAAAGATCAGTGTGAAAGCTATGCATCATCTGTATTAGGAAAAAAATGAGGTTTGACTGCTGCTGTCAACCCGGGAAATACTCTGTAAGCGCCCCGGAAAATACGCTTCAGAACAGGCGTAAGCGTCAAATAGTGCCCACCTTGTGACCCCCCTTTTGAATATGCAATAATCTTCCTCAGGAACGAAAGAGAGGAGGATATTAGCTATGACAAAGGAAGAGCTAAGAAAAACATGGGATACACGTTCCGGTGGCCGCTTTTAAAGCCAGCGGACAAAGTGCGTCAGCGTGGTGTTCGACACATGATTTGAAACCCCATCAATTATGGTACTGGGTCCGGAAACATAAAGATATTGATGCGCCTGATGTGGCGCCAACCCAATGGCTGTCTGTGGAAATAGAAGGGCAAAACCTTGGCAACGCTCAGGGGAGCGCCCTACTCGTCAGGTTGGGTCACGCAACCATAGAAGTAAAACCGGGCTTCAACCCAATACTGCTCTCCGATGTGGTACGGATCCT
>JASBVU010000431.1 GCA_029960905.1 Thermoanaerobacterium sp. | reverse complement strand
CCTCACCTCCTCATGCATTAATGACCTTGAAAGCTTAGCTAAAATCTTAAGATGCAAGTTGTCAGAATCCTCAGGAGCCGCAATAAGAAAGAATAGATACGCTGGTTTTCCATCCATAGAATTGTAGTCTATGCCATCTTTCGACTTTCCAAAAACCAATGATGCCTTTTTCACCAAGTTGCTTTTCCCATGTGGTATCGCAACACCCATTCCAATGCCTGTGGAATACTCCTCTTCTCTTTTTAGTACCACTTCCAAAAACTTGCCTTCGTCGTCAATGGCTCCTTTTGCTGCTAATGGCTTTATAAGCTCTTTTAATACAGATAATTTGTCTTTTGATTTCAAATCAAATATCATCATGTCTTTATCAAGTATCTCTTCAATCATCGTTTATCACCTTTCTATTACTTCAATCTCAACCTTTTCTTTAAGTTCTTCAACATCTTTTAAAGAACACGCCTTAGTGCCTTCCCTCATGATAACTGATGTAGACGCAGATGATGCCATCTTTATAGCGTCTTCTATGGGAAGATTTTTGCTTAAAGCATATGCAAAACCTGCCACATAGGCATCTCCAGCTCCTACTGTCCCTTTCACTTGAACTTTTATGGGTTTTACTCTGTACGCCTTCTCTTTCGTCACGACGATGCTTCCGCTGCCACCCATCGAAACAGCCACAATTGAAATCCCACCTTCAATTATCCTCATGCCTTCTTCAATAATTTCATCAGCACTTTCAAGATTTTTTTCTGACATCCTTCTAATCTCATGTATATTTGGCTTTATCATATAAGGCTTTCCTTCTATGCCAAATTTCAAAGCATCCCCATCAGCATCCAATATGACTTTTGCACCTTTTTTATTGACTTTCTCAATTATCTGTCTGTAAAAATCCTTATCCATATTAGGCAGCAAACTGCCTGACAAAACAATCACATCCGATAAATCAGCATGCTCATTTATGCTCAAAATCAGCTTTTCTATTTCACCATAAGAAACATCTGGTCCAGCTTCATTTATATCTGTATAAGTGTGGCTAACCTCATCAACTACTTTTATGTTTGTCCTTATATCATTTTTGATTTGTACGAAGCGGAACTTTATCCCTAATTCACTTAGGACATTTTCGATGTACTTGCCGTTTGGTCCCATAAACCCTAAGCACGTCACGTCGCAACCTAAATTTTTCAAGTTTTTTGCGACATTTATGCCTTTCCCGCCTGCATCAATTATGGTCCTAGATACCCTGTTAACTGCACCTAATCTAAAATCATTTACTATTAGCGTCCTGTCTATCGCCGGATTTACCGTCACCGTCGTAACCATCTAATACATCCTTTCCAAAGTTTAGTACATCCACATTGGCCTGCTCATACTTCTTAACTATCTCGTAGTCCAACTCGTCATCGGTTATAATAGCAGTTATATCGCTTATGTCTGCAAATTTTACGAAAGACTTCTTCCCAAACTTGGTGTGGTCTACAACTGCGTACACCTCATTTGAGACATCTATCATTGCCTTTTTCGTATTTGCCTCTATAATATCTGGTGTCATAAGCCCATTCTCATACGATATGGCATTTGCACCGATGAAAGCTTTGTCGACTTTAAAATTTCTTATCACCATCTCGGCTATAGGACCAACAAGTGCTTTTGTGTTTAACCGCTCTATACCGCCTGTAACTATAAGCTCAATATTATTGCGGTTTGAAAGCTCTATAGCAATGATGGGAGAATTTGTGACAACTGTAAGATGTATATCTTGAAGCGATTTTGCAATCATCAGCGTAGTGGTGCCAGCATCAAGGATTACAGAATCACCTTCTTCTATGAGTGAAGCCGCCATCTTGCCGATCTGCATCTTTGATGGAAGCTCATAGTCCTCTTTCTCAACAAACGACGGCTCATAGTGTGTATGCGTATTCAATATAGCACCGCCATGTGTCCTCTGTATAAACCCGTCTATTTCCAACATCTTTAGATCTCTTCTTATAGTCGACTCAGATACGCCTAAGATCTCGCTAAGCTCAGACACTGTAATGCTTTTATCCTTGCTTAATATCTCGGCTATCTTCATCCTGCGCTCTTCGCCAAACATCCAATCACATCCATTCAAAATAGATGATAACTTTTGATTGATTATGCTCAATTATGATTATACATTGAAAATGTTTTTTTGTCAATCTCTTATATATAAGATTTTCACTTTTTTACTATATTATAAATGTAAACTTGGAAAAAATTCGGAAAATATTATTATAAGCGAACGATTAATGAAGCTTTCGTAATATATCACGATGAACGAAGCGCAGTTTGGCGTATGA
>JASBVU010000430.1 GCA_029960905.1 Thermoanaerobacterium sp. | reverse complement strand
AGCAATTGTAAGAGCTATAGATAAGTTAAATTTAGATCGGGATAAAGTCTGCATTGTATCAGGCATTGGATGTTCATCGAGAGCTTCAGGATATCTTGATTTTAATACGCTTCACGCCACACATGGAAGGGCATTGGCATTTGCCACTGGCATAAAGGTGGCTAATCCATCTCTTACAGTTATAGTCATTACTGGCGATGGAGATTGTGCAGCGATAGGTGGCAATCATTTTATCCATGCATGCAGGCGAAATATTGATTTAACTACAATAATGTTCAATAATAACATCTATGGTATGACAGGTGGTCAGTATTCGCCATCCACACCATCTATGGACAAATCTACCACTACGCCATATGGAAACATAGATAGAGATTTCGATATGTGTAAACTTGCAATAGCCGCAGGAGCCACATATGTCGCTAGAAGTACGTCGTACCATGTACAGCAATTAATCAAATTGATTGAAAATGGAATTACGCATAGAGGGTTTTCATTTATTGAAGCGATGAGCATGTGCCCTACGTATTATGGAAGAAAAAACAAGAAGGGCGATGCTAAAGAAATGTTAAAGTGGCAAAAAGAGCACGCTGTTTCAATCGATAACATGAAAAAATTTTCTGAAGAAGAGCTTTCAGATAAATTTTTGATAGGTGAATTTTTAAACATAAATGAGCCGGAATTTACTGAAAAATATGATAAAATAATTAATACGTTGAAGGTGAATAATGATGATAAATAGATTCGAGATGAGATTTGCAGGTACAGGCGGACAAGGAATAATTCTGGCAGGTATAATATTGGCAGAAGCTGCATTGTTAGATGGAAAGAACAGTGTAGAGACGCAATCGTATGGCCCTGAAGCGAGAGGTGGTGCAAGTAAGTCTGAAGTAATAATAAGCGATGATATTATAGATTATCCTAAAGTGCAAAAACCAGATATATTAGCGGTGCTGTCTCAAAAAGCATACAATATGTACAAAAATGATTTAAAAAGCGATGGAATTGTAATAGCCGACAATTCGATTATTGTAGATGACAATGCAGTGAATAAAGTCTTTTCACTGCCTATAATAGAAACTGCCAAGAACAATGTCGGAAGCCTCTTCACTGCAAATATAGTTTTGCTTGGGGCTGTTGCTGAGCTGACCAGAATAGTATCAAAAGAGTCACTTCTAAAAGCTATTATTCAAAAAGTCCCAAAAGATACAGAGAAATTAAATAAGACGGCCTTTGAAGCGGGTTATAGTATTGCTGGCAATATATTGATTAAAATTGGATGAATGATTTTTTGAAAAATGCTCTATCTGTAGGCGGAAATGGACTGGGTTTGACGATTGTCAAAGAGATTATTGAAAAGCATGGTGGTAGAATAGAAGTTATGAGCAAAATTGGACAAGGGACAACTTTTACGATAATACTGCCTCAGGAAATTTAGCAGGATTGGGAGTTTGAATCCTGCTAAATTCCCTTTGTATCGATCCAATTGTATACACGTCTATTTACTTCATCCCATTTAACATTGTTCATGAAAGCGTCAATGTATCCCTTTTTGTCTGTCCCATAATCTATAAAATATGCATGTTCGTAAGTATCGATTATCAAAAGTGGAATCGATCTTGAAATGATGCCATGATTGTGAAGATCCTGTAGATAATTGTGAAGCTTTAAGTCAATCGGATCAAAGCAAAGAACTGTCCAACCTCTTGATGATATTGCACATGCTTTAAAGTCATTAAGCCAGTTTTCATAAGAGCCGAAATCACATGCTATCATAGAAGCGATTATTCCTGTTGCAGGACCACCTGTTCCGCCAAGGTTTTCAAAGTAAAGCTCATGCAATTTTACGCCGTCCAATGCATACGTTTCTTCCAGCTTAAGTTCCCTGTATTCGCTGTATGTGGCGTTTGCCTTTTCTCTATCAGATGTGATTAATTTTTCCCAGATTTCATTTGTCTTTGATACGTATCCTTCATACAGTTTATAATGTTCTTGCAACGTCTTTTGCGATATACCGTTTAAAATCAAATTATATTTTTTAGGTATCAATTTTTTCAATTATCTTACCTCCCGTTAAACTTTTTCTGCAATATTATATGATTTTGATGTATACTGTGATACAATAAATTAAAACGTGAAAATGTAGCGGAGGTGTTTTAGTTGGATATAAACGAAATCAAGATTGAGACAAAGGAAGTCATTGAAGAACTTTTAGATATAGCCGACGTAAAAAGTGGAGGACTTTTTGTATTGGGTGGTAGCACAAGTGAGGTCATAGGTCGAAAAGTTGGAACATCCGGAAGCCTTGATATAGCAAAAGCGATTGTTGAT